>QHZK01000121.1 GCA_003224635.1 Acidobacteriota bacterium
CAACGATTATCACGGCGCGCTCAGCTGGTTCCACACCGACACTCATTTGAACGCGCGCACCGTTTTCCAGCCCGACAGGCCCGTTTTTCTGCGCAACGAGTTCGCGGGAAGCGCCGGCGGACCCATCCGCAAGGACAAAGACTTCGCGTTTGGCTCGCTTGATGTCCTCCGGTCCGGCGTGGGCGTCGCCTTTCCCGCCCGGATCCCGTCGACTCCATTGATCGACTACCTGAAGACGAATCTGCCGAACAACATCTCCACCAAAGTGCTTACCGGGTTCCCCACGACGTTTCAAGCTAATCGTAACTTCACAACGGCTGGGGGCGACCTGGGAGTCAGTTGCAGCGGCTCCGATGCGATCTCGACGCCCATTGGGACGCTGCCCTGCAACTTTCCTGTGAGCGGATTAGGCGACTTCTCCAACACGATCTTCCGCAACGGCATCCAGTGGAGCGCACGCATCGACCACAATTGGAATGACTTCAAAGACCGCCTGTACGGCAGCTTTTACCGCACCACCCGGCAGACCGTCGAGTTCGCGGCGCCCTCGGTGTACTTTCCGGCCTTCAGCCCCGCCGAGCCGGAGTACACCCATCTGTTGAATATCAATTGGACCCACTCTGCGGGCGCAAACTTCGTGAACCAGATGACCGCGTCCTATACCCGCACGTTTGGCGACGCGCCCTGCGATCATTGCGAGGTGCCGGCCATGGGCGCCGACGACGGCACGTCGCTGCCTGGCAACGGCTTCATCGGTTTGTTCCGCCAGAACAACTATGAGTGGAAGGACGTGGCGACTTTGACGCGCGGCCGGCAGAACTTCAAGTTCGGCGCCAACGTCGCCCGCCACCACGACGATGAGGATTTTACCGATACCACCCGGCGTCCGGCCTTCCAGTTCGCCAATATCCTGCAATTCGCCGCCGACAATCCGTACCTCGAGTCGAATATTCAATTCGACCCACGGACGGGGCAAGTGGGTGTCGTAAACGTCGACTTTGCCTACCGCGATAGCGATCTCGGCGCCTTCCTCCAGGATGACTTCAAGATGAAGCCGAATCTGACCCTCAACCTGGGACTGCGATGGGAGGTCTTTACCGGTCCCACAGAGCGATTCGACCGCCTGAACAACGGCGTGTTCCAGGGCGGCGCCACCTTCCAGGACCAGATTGCCAACCTGAAGATGGACCACGTGCCCCAGCTCTGGCATACGCGCACCGATAACTTTGCCCCGCGCCTCGGCTTCGCCTGGGACCCGACGAAGCAGGGTAAGTGGTCCGTTCGCGCCGGGGCTGGCGTGTTCTACGACCGACCGGCCAACCAGTTGTTCACGGGGGATCGTAACAACCTGCCGCTGGTTGCCAACGCACAGTGCCAAGTCGGAGTGACAGTCTGTCAGCCCGCCTACGGTCTGGGCGGTTCTGGCCAGTCGCCTTACAGCTTCCCTCTTGTCACCGGAATCCAGTTCGGACTAAACGACAAGAACGGGCTCGTCGGCACGAGGACCAGCCAGGTGATTACCGACCCGCACCTGCAGGTCCAGTACGGTGAGAATTGGTCGTTTGGCGTGCAGCGTGAGGTCTTCAGGGACTGGGTGGCCGAGGGTGATTATATCGGCTCGGTCGGTCATCACCTTTATTCGTCGTTCAACGTCAACCGCGTGGCCGGAGACCGGATCGCGAGCAACGGCGACATCGTGGGCTATAACACCAGCTTCGGCGGTCTCTTTTATGGGCAGGCCAATTACAACTCGGCCTACAATGGGGGCACGTTCAGCATTCACAACCGGGGCTTCACGAAGGGAATTAACTTCCAGGCCGCTTACACTTTCGGCAAGGCGATCGACCAAGCTCAGACGTTTGGTCCTGAGCCCGTCGATATCCTGAATCTCCGCGCCGAGCGCGGTCTGGCGGACTTTAACGTGGCGCGCCGGCTTTCGTTCAGCACGTTGTGGCAGGCGCCGCGCATCGGGAGCAGTTCGCCGATTGCCAATCTCCTTTTGAATGGCTGGCAACTCAGCAACATTACCATCCTTCAGACCGGTTCGCCGTTCACCGTGTCCTGTAGCGCAGACTTTACCTCCAACCCGCCGTGCGACTACAACGCGGACGGCACCAACAACGACCGTCCCGACGCCGTTCCTGGGATTCCCTCGAGCGGCTTCTCAAACAGCCAGTGGCTCAACACAGGGGTCTTCAAGTGTGCTGCCACGAATTGCGGGAACCTCTTTCCGGCGCCTCCTCTGGGGCAGCTCGGCACGCTCGGCCGCAATACGTTCATCGGGCCTGGCTACATCAACACCGACTTCTCCGCGCTCAAGAAGACGCATATCCCCTGGTTTATTGGGGCGGAGGGCGCGCAACTGGAATTCCGCGCGGAGTTCTTCAATGTGTTCAACAACGTTAACTTGACTACTGTCGACAGCGACATCGCCACAGGCAGCAGTTTCGGCCTTGCCTTTGCCAGTTTCCCGGCCAGGGACATCCAGTTTGGCCTCAGGATCGAGTTCTAATTAGCAGTCGGTCATGTCGCTCTGCGACGACGCCCTCAGAACCATACAAGTGTCATCCTGAGCGACGCGAAGCATCTGTGTCATTTCTTTTCAACCCAATGCCGGGATGCTTCGCTGCGCTCGGCATGATATTTCAGGCGCGGCGGCGCTGGAAGCTGGCTGGCGGGGGGAGTGTTCTCGCAGTCATGCTTCTGATGAGCGCCTGCGCCAGTGCCGCCGACCGACCCTGCGGCGAACGGCCCGCGGCCAGTGCTGGAGCAGGCGTTGAGGCCATTCTCCGTTTCGCCGGGTGCGCTCTCGAACACGGCAGCCCGCAAGAGGCCCTGAAGTCCCTCGACTCCCTTTCCGCCCAGGACGGTGACAGCCACTTCCGCGCCGGGGCCTTGTTGGTCGAGCACAAGCTCTACGCCGCCGCTGCCAGGCAATTCGGCATGGCTCGCCGGACCTACAAGGACGCGTACCTGGCGGGCTACGATCAGGCGCTGGCGTATCTGAACGCCGGAGACTACCCGGGCGCCATCCGCACCGCGAACGAACTCCTGAACCACGACCACGAGACCGCTGAACTCGCGAGCGTCGCGGCCGCCGCGTATCTGAAGAACGGCCAGCCCACGGAGGCTTATAACGCCCTGCGGTTGGCTGCGCACCTCGACCCCAAGAATGAAGACGCTTACGTAGACTTGTGCGGCATTGCTCTCGACCGCGACGACTACGACCTGGGGCTCGAAATCGCGGCGATCGGCCTCGCTCATCTCCCGAACTCGGAGCGTCTCTACTTGCAGCGAGGCGTCCTACGAGCGATGAAAGGGGAGTTTCGAGAGGCTGAACAAGATTTTGCCACGGCGGCCAAGCTGTCCCCGGAGGACGTTCTGCCCTCGGTCTCCCTCGGCCTCGTCTCGATGCAGATGGGCCAACTCGACCAAGCGGTCGACGGCCTCCGCCAGGCAGTCTCGCGGCATCGGGACAATTACCTTGCGCAGTACTGGTTCGCCAAGGTCTTACTGCAGTCCGGGGCCGCGCCGGGAACGAAGGAGGGAGAGGAAGCGATGGCCGCTCTCCGGGCTTCAGTGCGTTTGAATCCCGATTTCTGGCACGCGCGCGCCGACCTGGGCAAGGCGCTGCTCGATCGCGGCGAAGCGCCCGCCGCCATCGTTGAGCTGGAGAAGGCGGCGGCTCTCAATCCCAGCGCCTCGAGTCCCCTCTATCTTCTGGCGCAGGCCTACCGTCGCCAAGGCGACGAAGCTCGAGCCAACAACTTGGCGGCGCGCGTCAGCAAGATGCAGGCCGAAGAACGCGAAGGTTTTCCCGAGGCCTCGTTAAAGCGCATCATCCGAGAAGGCACGTCGGATTTTCCTTCCAGCCAGAGCAAGCCTTGAGTTCGGCGTCTGACTTTTACTTTGTGCCCGCCGAGCGAGTTGCTTCAAAATCTGCGGTTCCCACGCGGACGATCGTGTCGCGCGACTTTGGGTTGGTTGGCTTTTCCGTCCAGGCGCCGTAGACGCGCCCGCCCAGCGCGGCAATGCCGGTGTAGTCTCCCAGAAAGACCTCGCCCGGATCAAAAGCCTCTTCGGTCCATGCGTAGTTGACAAACGACCGGCCGCCATCAGCGGAGCGCGCGAGCGTCACGGTCGCCTTCTGGTTGCCGGGGTCGCCCCGGCGGTCGTAGAAGATCAGGTCGACGTCACCTGTTGCCGGATCGACCGCGAGCCAGTGGAAGAACTGATCGGCGCCGTTGTGGAGGGGATCGGAATTCACGCGTAGCGCGTCCGCCCAGGTATGCCCGCCGTCGCTCGAGGTCGAGCAAAACACGTCCACGTCACCATTGCGGTAATCGCTCCACGCCACGTAGAGCCGTCCGGTGCGCGGGTCAAGGGTGATCACCGGAAACCCGTTGGCGCGCGACGTGCCTTGGATGTGGAACATGATGGGTGCAACAGTGCTGATGTTTCGAGGCGGCTCGAAGGTGCGGCCCCCATCTCGCGAGGAAGTAAGAACGATGTGATCGCCGTCGGCCCAGACAGCGTACAGCGTGCTGTCGGGGCCTACAGCTCCCGAGAATCCTTCCACCGCGCCATTATCGTCGCGCGGCAGCCCGCGATGGGTATCGATTTCCAGGGGTGGCGACCAGGTCTTGCCGTCGTCGCTGGAGCGCGACAGAAGGATCTCAGAATCCGTCAGCGTCCAGCGGGTCCAGCCCACGTAAAGATTCCCCGCGTAAGGTCCCTGGGAGTCGTCGGCGACGATGTAGGGCTTGTCCTCCCAGGGAACGCCCGGCTCGGTCGGATGCTTAAGGATGGCGATGTCCTCGGACTCCCAGGTCTTGCCGCCGTCGAGCGAGCGCCGAACGAACAGGCCGTTGCGCGAGGAGTTGTGCGCCCAATAATTGAAGGTGCCCAGCTTGTCGAAGGCCATGTAGCACACGATCGCGTGGCCGTGGTGATCGTAGGTGACTGAGACATCGCCTGACACCCGGTAGTCCGGCGGCGCAATTCCTGGCGCGGTCCGCCAGTGTTTCCCGGCATCGAGCGAATAAGCGATGTGCGCGTTATCCTGATAAGCTACCACCACCTGCTTTGGGTTACGGGGATTGATGGCGACGGACGGCTCGGTGAAGAAGCCGGGCTTCGGAGTGAGGTCGCTCACCTGAGTATTGCCAGCCACCGGTAGACCCTGGCCCCTCGCCAATAGAATGGAGGCGGCGACGGCGCCGATCGATACCACGAGCTTGACCAGCCGCATTCTTCCTGCATTCACGATTTGCTCCTCGTCTTAATTGGTCTTGTTATGGTTTGGCTCAACGCCGAGAGGCCCTCGTTCGAGATGCTCTTCCAGATAGCGGGCTAACAAGGCGTACAAATGGAAATCCGTTCCGGGTCCCTCGCAAAGACAATGGGTGCGGTTGGGATATTCCATGAAGTCAAACTCCTTACCAAGCTCGATCAACCGATTCACGAGTAACTCGGTGCCCTGAAAATGCACGTTATCGTCTCCCGAACCGTGCACGATCAGCAGTTTGCCGCTTAGTCCTTCGGCATAGTTGATTGGCGAGCCGGCTCGGTAACCGTCGGGGTTATCCTGCGGCAACCCCATGAACCGCTCCTGATAGATCGTGTCGTAAAGCCGCTGGTCGGGCACCGGCGCCACGGCCATGCCGACCTTATAGAGGTCGGGAGAACGGAACATAAGATTGAGTGTGTTCGAGCCTCCGCCGCTTTTTCCCCAGACCGCGACGCGGGAAGCGTCAATGTAGGGGCGAGTCCGCTCCAGCGCCTGAAGGGCGGCGGCCTGCTCCCTCGAGGAACGCACCCCCACGGAGCCGTAGACGATTTTGCGCCAGGCGCGACCCTTAGGCGCCGGCGTCCCCCGGTTGTCAACGCTGGCAACCAGGTAGCCTTCGTTCGCGAGAGCGAAGTGGAAGAGTGAGAGCTCCCCGAACCATTGGTCCAGCACGGTCAGCCCTGCGGGCTCGCCGTACACGAAGACCAGCAGAGGATATTTCTTTGCTGGATCGAAATCGCGAGGCTTGATCATCCAGCCGTCCAGTGCGACCCCTTCGCCAATATCGAGGCGAAAGAATTCCGTCGGTCCGGGAATCAAAGGCTTAACCTTGGATCGCAGCGGCGCGTTGTCTTCGAGAACGCGCGCCTGCTTGTGGTCGGGAAGACTGATGAGATCGGTTGCCGGTGGCTCATCAAAGGCCGAAGCGGTATGAAAGGCCCGGCGGCAATCAGGCGCGACCTGATACGAGTGAGTTCCCGGTGCATCCAAGGGTGTCAGACGCTCGGGTGTGCCGGTGCCGTCAAAACGAGTGCGATACAAATATCGTTGGGTGGCGTTCGCGGGCGAGGCGATGTAATACAGCCAGTCATCCTGCGGATCGGCCCCTTCGATGCTGATGACGTCGAACTGCCCGTGAGTAATCAAACGCGCATGGTCGCCCTGCTTCGAGACCAAGTAGGCATGCCGCCACCCGTCCTGCTCGCTGAGCCAGAGAAACTCCTTCCCGCCGTGGAGCCAGCGCAGGTCATCCACCACGTCCACCCAGGCGCTATCCTGATCGCGATGGATCCTCTCGACGGCGCCGGTGTCGGCATCAGCCAGCAGCACGTCATTGGTGTTCTGAAGCCGGTTCAGATGCTGGAGTACCAGTTGGTTCGAGTTTCCAGCCCACGCCATTCGCGCGATGTAGTTATTCCGCGGATCGCCCGGGACTTCCATCCATCGTGTGGATCCACTCGTCGCACTCACCACACCCACTCGTACGGCAGAATTGGTGGTTCCTGGCTGCGGGTAACGTATGTGCTGGATCTTCGGATAGACACCAAACTCGGGATAAGGAATATGTGTCACGACCTCATGCGGGCTGCCCGTGTCGTAGATCAAGGGAAAATCCCGGACTCCGCTCGTATCGAACTGCCAATAGGCAAGCCGCTGCCCGTCGGGACTCCACCGGAATCCGTCCCGAAGAAAGAACTCCTCCTCATAGACCCAATCCGACGTCCCGTTGATGATGGTCTCCGATCCATCGCGCGTGAGCCGGATAAGGTGGCGAGTGTCCAAATCTTCCACGTACAAGTTGTTCGCGCGGACATAGGCCACCCTCGAGCCGTCGGGCGAAAACTTCCCAAACATCAGGCTAGACGGCGGAGCATCACCACCCAGCCTTTTCAGTGCTCCCGTCCGACGGTCGAGCACCCAGTAGTCGCCCCGCGTGTTCAGCCGCCACACCCGGGCGGAGTTGGTAAAGACCAGGAGACGATTCATATCTTCGGACCAAGCATAGTCCTGGATTTCCAAAGAGGCACCGGCGCCGGCCGGGACGAGCTGCGAGGCCGACACGAGCGCTTCCCGCTTGCCGGTCGCAGTTTCGTAGCGGACGATGTCTTTCGCTCCGGCCTCGGAAGCAGAGGGTTCCAGCGTGGTGTAGGCTTCGCCTCCTTTGAGCCATCGCGCCGGACCGAATGACTTGGCGCTGAATTCCTTCTCCACAAAAATCTGATGTAGGGTGGCGCTCAATTTGGGTGACACCTGGGCGTTCAGGCGCGGAATGAGGGACGTGGCGATAGCGCAAAAGGCCATCAGGGCGCCGAGCGGAAGGCGCCGTATTCGAGCTGAACCGAACGCGCGGTTTCCGCAGCGGCACTTGGCAGTTTTCATCATTCGGGATCCTCCGCAGCACTGGGGGCGACCCCACAGCTCCGCGCAGGCTTCCTCCTTGAAATCCCTTGCCTGGGCGTTGGACCAGGGTGGCGCGTAGTTGATGAAGCCTCTCAGCGTCAGGCTCTTCGACAGAGTCTCGCGCATGGTGGCGGGCAGCCGGTCGGTGCCGTCGCCAGGTCCTACGCCGTCGTAGTGGGCGATCAGGCCAGAGATCGGCACGGGGGCAAACTTATTGACCAGCGGCAATACCGCCTGCCAGATCGCCCGCCGACATTCTCAAAATAGAAGTCAATGCCGTCCGGACAGGCTCCAGCAACTGGGTCGGAAAATCGGTGGCGTGGGTGATCGATGGCAGCATCGAAGCGGAGCTCATTCTTTACGAAAGCACATTTCTCGCGTCCGCCGGCGATGCCGATCGCTCTCGCGCCCGCCATCTTCGCCAGTTGGCCGCATGCTGCAGCGAGATCGCCTGCAGAAACTTATGACACCCAAGAACTGGGGAGAGGTCGCCAACTCAGCGCTGGCGTCTGTTAACGCTGGTTCAACTTCTGGATTGCCTTGCGGAAAGCCTCTTCCCGGAGAGGCCCCTTTTCTTTTGCCGCTTCCATCACCGTCTCGCCCTTGTTGTTGCGAATGGTGAGGTCAGCGCCATGTTCAATGAACAGCGGTATGGCGTCATCATCCACGGTGGTGAAGATTGGCGTTTCACCGTCTTTATTACGCGCATTCACATCTGCGCCAAGCTTCAACAACTCCTCTTCCACATCGGTCAGGAAAGTTTCATGTAAAGGTGTGTTTCCTTCGTTATCGCGTGCGTTCACATCGGCACCGGCTTCCGCCAGAAGATGCAAGCATTCCACACGTGCGCCGTCCTTATCTCCGTCGCGATACTCTCCCGCAGCGAATACAGCCGTCCTTCCCTGGCCATCTCGCGCTTCCAACTCCGGGTTGTAGCGAAGAATTTCGCGCACCATCTCGGGATTCCCGGACTCTGCGGCATCAATCAGCACACTCCCTGCCCCCGTTCTTTGCGTTTTGATACCGCCACCGCCTTTTGTGACGGCCCGCGCGCTAAGATCGGCATTGGGGTTGGCGCCATAGTCCATCAACGCCCGTGCAGTCCCGACGTTTCCTGAGCGAGCGGCGCCAGCCAGGGCCAAGTCCTTGTCGCTCTGGTCATTCTTGCTCGCCCCCGCGTTGATGAGGACCTGCAGCGCCTCAGGATGGCTGCTGGCAGCATTGAGCCATCCAACGGATTCAAGTTGAGAGGTTACATATGGCCTATCTGGCTTCGGAGCGGGCAGGGGCTCCAGCGGCACTCCCACTTTCAACAGCTTCCTCACAGTCTCGGTGCTTCCGCGACTGGCGGCTTCCTTCAGCATGAGCTGTGCTTCAAAAGACTGGAAGTTGAAGTTCTCCCCCCGCAATGCCTCAACAAGCCCGTCGCTGCCGTCGATCCACCGCTCGGTATGTGCAAACGTGTCGACGGCATTCTCAAGTTCCGTAATAACCGCAGGCATTCCGACCCACGAGCCGACATAATCCTCCACCTTTTTTTCATGGCCATCGATTACAATAGAAAGGGTGTAGGCGGGGTTGTCTGTGACACTCGCCGTGTAGCTGGAGTCCATAGAATAAAAGTCAGCAGTGACAAACCTCTTTGCAAGGTTTCGAAGTTGATTAGCATCTACCCTATCCGTGTGTTTTCCGGAGGCGACCACGTAGCCGCCGCCGGCGAACACGATGCCATCTGTGCCAACCGTCACCGTGTAGGAAGGACAGCTGCCGAAGCATCCTGTCCTTGACAGCGTGATCGCAACCTTTGAGGTTGGCCGAAGAATGGGCGCAGCTACATGGATCATTGGCAGTCGCTCCGGCGGAACAAGGTCGATATATTCTTCGACCTCAGCCGTAACGGCTTGCCCATTCTCTTCAAAGGGCGTGAACTTCCACTGACGTACTTCGTCCTGCAGTTGGGGCCAGAATTTAAGCGCCTCGCGGTCGCCGCCAGCGCCGGCATCCACCACGTCGCCCATGGGGGATACCGTGAGGGTGAGGCGAAGCTGATTGAAACCAGGGCTTACACCCTTCAATGGAATGGTGCGGCGATGCGGCTCGATCTCATGTGCACGGGCAATTTCATAGTCATACGAGGGATATGATGGTCGCTTCTCGTTTGACGCCCCGAGGCAGATGCTCGACAGCAAGCATGTGAGAGCAATAGTGCGAATCACGTCGAGCATTATGCATGGGCGACTCGCTGGGGGCCTGCTTTTCGATTTCCGTTCGCGATACGACTGTAGGGTGGTTCGGAAATTAGTAGGTTGGAAACACCTGGCAAAACTCCCGCCGAAATCATGCTCCAGGCCAGGCTGCGGAGCCTTCTGGGAAAGTGAATCAAACATTGTCGCCCTCACTCAGCATGAGCGGCGCAGGAGAGGAACTTCCTTGCAAGCGACCGCCAGGGCCACCCATGGTAGCGTGCGGTGCTCTCCCACAAAATCTGGTCGCCCAAGAAAGGTTGACTTAGAATCTGCTTCCGTTGCCAAAGGCCGACACCCCCAAAGAGCGCGGCCAAGACGGTCTCCGCGATCGGTAACAGCGTGCGAAACCGGATCTCTCGACTCATTCAGCAGCTTCCTGCAACATTAGACACCTATAAAAGCCTACTCGTACAAGTTTTTCTCATGCTTTGACCTTGGTTGAGCGATAGCTGTTGACAGATCCTTCCCGACGATTTCCGCTCCCCAAGGCCAAATTGCAGTCTCATGTCGTTCCCCGAAAGCCAATCGCCGCCTGTCCTTATGCGGTCGTACTGCGTGAGATTCCCGGCGACTACTTTCACCAGTGCACCGATCCCGTCGCGCTTCCTTTCGAGACAGCAATTCGGTTGAACCCTGCTTACGTTGACGCCCGCTATAATCTTGGGCTCGTACATATGATGAAATCGGAATTTGAGGCTGCGGCGCGCGAATTCCATGCGGCTGTCCAACTCAATCCCCGAAACGCAAAACTTCACTACCGGCTAGGGTCCGCGCTTGCGGAGACTGGCGACCGCGACGGGGGCATTGCGGAGATGCTGACTGCGCTCGATCTCGCTCCAGGTTCATCAGAGACACATTACAGCCTGGCGCGGCTTCTTTTACAGAAAGGCGACCGAGCGGCCGCTGCCGAGCACTTCGAAGCTCAGGCAAGGTTGGAGGAGACTCGCCGGTCGGCCAAGATCGGTCGCGCGCAGACTGTCTTCCACATCGGAGAGGGTCTCAAGGCGATGGCCGCGGACGACCAAAAGCAAGCCGCACACGAATTTCGGTTGGCGGTTCGCTCTGATCCCACCTCGCCTGAAGCCCACAACCACCTGGGCGTGGCTCTGGCAAAAATGGGTGACACGGACGGGGCCATCGCTGAGTTTCGCAAAGCTGCGCAACTGGAACCGCAGAATGCTGCAGCCCACAACAACCTTGGAGGAATTCTGGCAGGGAGAGGAAGCCTGGAGTCAGCAATCGAGCAATTCGAGGAAGCCATTAGGCTTCGAGCGAACTTCGCTGAAGCCCATTACAACCTGGGCTTGCTTTTGCTTGGGAAGGGAGATCGCGCACGAGGTATAGCCGAGCTCAAAAGGGCGCACGAACTCGATCCGCTGCTCAAGACCCCAGAAAAGTGAGAATGTTAGAAGCTGACCTTCAGACCGAACTGGCCGATACGCCCGGCGCGGCATGGAGTATGAATCCCTCAGCTCACTCAGGAGTGTAGTGTTGCCTCGCTTATACCACAATGCTGCCGGGAGGACCTGGGCTTTTGTCGTCAAAATTTGATCTCGATAGTGGTACAGGCGACCTTTTTGAGATGGCATACATCCACATAGGGTGCGAGGGACCTCCCACAATCCGCGGATTAAACTCACCGGACCGAGCAGCTTGTGCAAATGAGGACCCTTCATCCGTAAGGCCGCGTCGTTTTTCCTATTTGTCGATAGGTTCCACTGGGCCGTCCGTGAGCCGGCCGAGCATTTCGTAAATCCTGGTCACAGCGTGATCCACCATGCGCTCTCCCGCTCCAACCTCAACCCACGTATTGGAGTTTGACGCTCCGTAGCCGCCTTGCGCCGCGGCGGCAATAGTAGGGAAATATCCGAAATATCCGTTCGTGTACCCCAAGAAGAAAGCGTCGGGCGCGGGACAGCGGTCGCGCCAATTCATCTGGAAAATGACAAACGGCTCACCCGGCATCGTCATCAGCGCGATGCGTTTGTCGATCAGAATGGTGACCACCGGAAGTCGCATCACTGGGGCGATCCGCTCGAAGTAGTTGTTGAACACATTGGGACCGCCTTCGGCCAGCCAGCCCTGGCGAAACTTTTCCGGCTTCCAGCGCAACGAAAAGCTGATTTCGTCTT
>QHZK01000122.1 GCA_003224635.1 Acidobacteriota bacterium
TGACCGGCTCGCCGGCCTCGTACCCGATGCGCGCCAGGTGCTCGACCATGTCGTCCAGGTCGATCTCGTCCCGCAGTCGCAGCTCCAGGGCGAGCGACCCGTAAAACGCCCGGTCGCGAAAACGCGCCATCGCCGCCGGGAGGGGAACGAAGAGCACGCGGGTGCGGCCCCGCGCGATGTTCCACAACGTCACCGCGCGCCGCTCCAGGATCTCCGCGTGCGGCGACCGTCCCTCGTAGGGTGAAACGTCGAGCGCGGGCAGCACGATCAGGAGCGCGGGCGTCCCGTTCGCTTCGCTCAGGGCAGGCCCGCCCGCTGGTTTGGTTTCCGCTACCATGCCGCCCGATTCAGCGCCAGACTCAAGCCAATCCAAAAACGTCGACGCGGTCTCGCGCAGCCGCTCCGCGGTTTCGTTGTCCGACGTCAAAACCACCACAGGGCGATCGAGTTTGCGGGCGCGGAGCTCATGCGCGATGCCTGCCACGACCATCGCTTTGCCCGCGCGCGTCAGGCCCGAAAGCGCAACCTCGCGCGATCGCTCCCGAGCCGCCCCGGCCGCGGCTTCAAGCGCGGCCCTGAACGCAGGATGTTCCAGAACTGGTTCGAGCAGGGATCGCATCAATGGCATGACGGCGGCATGACGGCGTTCGGCGGGCGGAGCCTTGAAAGAGTCGAAAAGTCGAAAGTTGAAAAGTCGAAAGCCAAGCCCCGTTGGAATCTTGAATCTGCAATCTTGAATCTGCAATCTTCAATCTGCTATCTGCTATCCACGATCAGCCCCCGGAGCCCACGCTTTCACCGCGCTCTCGATCAACGCGGAAGTCGAGAAGCCTGGAACAACCGGGATCGAGACTACGCGGCCGCCGGCGGCCTCGACTTCCTCGCGGCCCACGATCTCGGTCGGTCCCCAGTCGGCACCCTTCGCGAGCACCTGAGGCAGTAGACGCGCGATCAGCGACCGGGGTGTGAGGTCGTCAAAGACGGTCACGTAGTCCACGCACTCGAGCGCCGCCAGGATTTCGGCCCGCTCGCTCTCCGGCAAGATTGGCCTCCCCGGACCTTTGAGCGCGCGCACGCTGCGGTCGCTGTTGACGGCCACCAGGAGCGCGTCTCCGAGCGTGCGGGCTTCGGCCAGATAGCGCGTGTGCCCCGGATGGAGCAGGTCAAAGCAGCCGTTGGTGAAGACCACCCGCTTGCCTTGCCGCTTCAGTTCGGCGACGGCTTCAACGGCTCGATCCAGCGGCAGAAGTTTTTCAATGCCCATAGTCTTTGCGGTACACGCTAATTGTAGCATGTCGGTTCGGGAGCAACTCTGCAGCAGAGACGTTCCGTCGGAGCGTCTCTACAAGGGGGCGGCTCGCATTTACACCTTCGCGAGCCCCGTGTTATCCTCGGCGCTCGCGACGGGGGACTGGTAAAGCAAGTCGTCGACTTCGCGGTATGCGAACGAAATCAGCGGAACTGTTTGCGAAGGCCCTCCGCGTGATGCCGGGCGGCGTGAACTCGCCGGTGCGCGCTTTCCGCGCCGTGGGCGGCGATCCGGTGTTCATCGCCAGCGGAAAGGGCTCGCGCATCACGGACGTCGATGGCGCGAGTTACATCGACTATGTGGGATCGTGGGGCCCGCTGATCGTTGGGCACTGTCATCCCGAAGTCATGGACGCACTCGAGAAAACGCTCTCGACCGGGACCAGCTTCGGCGCCTCAACGGCGGGTGAGGTCGAGCTCGCTGACGCGGTCCATCAGGCTTTCCCGTCGGTCGAGCGCGTGCGCCTGGTCAACTCGGGCACCGAGGCGACGCTCTCGGCGCTGCGTGTGGCGCGCGCCGCAACCGGCCGGGAGAAGATACTGAAATTCGAAGGGTGCTATCACGGCCACGCTGACAGCCTGCTGGTGAAGGCGGGCTCGGGCGTCGCCACCCTCGGCCTGCCCGATAGTCCCGGTGTGCCGCGCGCGCTTGCCGAACTGACCCTCACTGCGCCTTATAACGACCTCGGCGCGCTGGAGGAGATGTTCCGCGTCCACCGCAACGAGCTCGCGGCGGCGATCGCCGAGCCCGTCGCCGGCAACATGGGTTGTGTTCCACCGCTGCCGGGGTTTCTCGAGCGCCTGCGCGATCTCACGGCCGAGCAAGGCGCCGTGCTAATCTTCGACGAGGTGATGACGGGCTTCCGCGTGGGCTACGGAGGAGCCCAGCAACGGTACGGCATTCGACCGGACCTCACGACACTCGGGAAAATCATCGGTGGCGGGCTGCCGGTAGGGGCGTATGGAGGCAAAGCGGCCCTGATGGACCTGGTCGCGCCCGCTGGCCCCGTGTACCAGGCGGGCACGCTCTCCGGCAATCCGTTGGCCGTGGCCGCCGGGATCAAGACGCTGGAGCTGCTGCGCCGGCCGGGCTTCTACGAGCGATTGAGCGCCGTCTCGGAAGAATTGACGGCCGGCCTGGCTTCGGAGGCGGCGCGGGCCGGGGTGGTGTTGACCCTCAACCGCGTGGGCTCGATGTTCACGGCGTTTTTCTCACCGGGGCCGGTCACCGATTACGCTTCGGCCCGAAAGTCCGATACGGCGGCCTTCGGCCGCTTCTTTCGGACGCTCCTCGACCGCGGCGTCTACTTCCCGCCCTCCCAGTTTGAAGCCGCCTTCGTTTCCGCCGCCCACACCGCCGAGGACCTCGCCCTGACCCTGGAAGCGGCGCGCTACGCCTTCGCGGGGCTAGGTGAAGACTGACCTATAGCTACACAAATAGGCTAGAGAATTCTCGCTATCGTCCGATGTGGCAAAAAGCCACGCTTTTGCCGGTTCAGGCCGCCGCGCCTCCCTCCTTCCGTTGCAATTCGCTGATCTGCAAGGACAAAAAATTTGTGTCCCGCGCGTCCCACGCGTCTCCATTGTCTCATTTGCGGCTGCTAGGCTTGATTGGTCAGGGTCGCTTCGGGACGCTCACCTGAAGGAACGGCCCGCGCTGCGCGAGGGATGGGAGCAGAGATGCGATTGAGAACAGAAAACAAGGTGTCAGGTTTCCGGTGTCAGGTTTCAGAAACCTGGATCCTGAAACCTAGAACTTGGAACCTTGTGCTGGCCGTCCTGATCTGTTCGATCCCGACGTCTAACCTGAAAGGGCAGGGCGCGCCGAGCGACGTGCAGCTCCTCAACAAGGTCTTTGACTCGACCAACAAGGCGCTGAAGATCAACGTGGTGGCGAACGGGGGAGGGGGCGCAGGAGTGGGCGATTTCCCGAACCTCACCCAGCTCCTCAATCGCGCCTACGACTCGGCCTCGAACGCCATCAAGGTGAACTGCGTGCTGGGCTGTGGGGGCGGGGCCGGAGCGACGTTTCAGGTCAACGCCACGAATACGGCGAGCCAATCAACCCTCAATTTTGAGAGCGGGGCGGGCATCACGGTCTCGAATCCGAGCGCGGGGAACGTGGCCTTCAACTGGTCTGCGCCCGCCGCTGTCACCATGACGCGAGATACGCTGGCCTTTGCCTCGACGCTCACCATGAATATGTCGAACGGCGGCTCGAAAAAGATCACGCTGACCGGCAACGTCGCCTCGAGCTCGATCACCAATCCGGCTGACACGCAGTTGCTGGTGCTCGAGATCTGCCAGGATTCGACCGGGGGCCGCACCTTCGCCTGGCCGGCCAACGTGAAAGGCGCGGGCACGCCCGATCCCACGGCCTCAACTTGCAGCGCGCAACAGTTTCAGTATGACAGTGCGGCGACGAACTGGTACGCGATCGCTCCCATGATGACGAAAATGTGAAGTTCTCAGTTTTCAGTTCTCAGTCTTCAGTTCTCAGTAAGAACTCAGAACTGAGAACTGAAAACTGAGAACTGAGAACCGATAACTGAGAGACGACTGACAAGTGAGAACAAAGAATGCATGAAATTCCCAGATTGAATTGGGTCGCAGGCCTCCTCGCCGCGCTCCTGGCTGGGTTCGCCATCGCCGCACTTCTCCGGCCCGGACCCGCCGGCGCTCAGTATCCCTCGCCGCTCGGTATCGACGTCCTGAGTCCCAACAAACCCGCCGGAACGATCCAAGGCTTCAAGGGTGAATACGTCACGGTGGCGGCGAGCGCCACGCAAAACCTGGTGAACTACACCTCGGGCGACGGCTACGTCAGCGATCTGATGATCGCCATCGGCTCGACGGACGCGAACGCCCGCGACGCCAGCCTGCTCAACATCACCTACAACAACGAGGGGGCGCCGACCATCAGCATGCGCCTCGACCGCTTCTTTGGCGGCGTGTACGTCGATACCAACGCGGGGACGCAGATGCTCTGGAACAATGCGTTCTTCTCCGTGAATTGGGACAACGCCCAGAACGTCGGTTACGTCGCGCGGCTTCCGATCCCTTTTCACAACGCGGTCAAGATCGATCTGGTCAACGGCAGCAGCGCGAACTCTTTCACGCTCTGGTATACGGGGGTCGTGCACACCGGCGTGCCCGACACCTGGCCCTACACACGGCGGCTCCAGGCGGCGAGCTTTTATACGGGGTCGGGCGGCTGCGCGGCGAATGCAGTTCAAACGCTGCTCGACGCTTCAACGGTCGGGGCGCCGGGCAGGCTCGCCGGAGTGTGGTGGCTTAACGACAGCGTGCCCAACAATACCACTCCGCGCCCTGCGCCGATGGAGGGCAACTTCAAAATCTACCTCGACGGCTCGGCGGCTGCGGCCTACGAGTCGAGCGGCACCGAGGACTACTTCATGCTGCCCGACTACGGCGCCGGAGCGATCGAATACGGGCACCAGGTCACGGGGAACTACAGCGGGTCGGGCGTCAACAATCTCTATAACGGCACGTTCTTCTGGCAGCATGGAGCGACCGCGAGCGCTGACGCCCACAACACCGCCAGCTTTTACCGCTTCCACGTCAACGATCCGATTGTTTTCAATACCGGCCTGAAAGTCACCTGGGCCTGCGGCGACACTACCGAGTCGAGCTTCACCGGCAACCCCGTGGTCTGGGCGACCGTCTGGTATTACACTCAAAACTGAAGCAGTTGTCAGCCATCAGTTCAAGAGTCGAAAGTCAAAAAGTCGAAAGTCAAAAAGTCGAAAGTTTAACAGTCAAACAGGTTCCGCAACCGCGCTTCTTCGACTTTCAACTTTTGACTTTTCGACTTTTTGACTCTTTTTAACTGACGACTGATCACTGATCACTGATATCACTGATAACTGACTATAACTGACAACCGACAAAGGAATCCTCGCGATGCGAACCACACGCCCAAAAGCAGAAACCAGAAGTCAGAAGTTAGAAGTCAGAAGGCCTAAAACAAGGGGCGAGTGGCCAGTGGTCAGGGGCAAGCACTCACCCCTTGGCCCTTGCCCCTTGCCACTGATCCTTCTAGCTTCTAGCTTCTGGCTTCTGACTTCTGTTGCTGCCGCGCAGCAGCTCTCGACCCAGACCGCCCCCATCTTCGCCGTCAACGCCCAGTACGTGCAGGGAGTGGCGCCCGGCTACTGGCCGACGGCCGGAGCGGGGCTGGTGTTGAATATCGCCTCCGGGACGGCGACTTGTAACAACGCCCCCGCCAACTACGCGGGAGGCACGCTGACGCTGGCGGCGAACGCTACGAATTATGTGTATCTCGATCCGAGCTCCGGCTGCGCACCCGCCTACAATACCACCGGCTTTCCGGTGGGCGCCCCGCCGGTTGCGACGGTGAGCACGAGCGCGTCCGGCATTGCGCAGATTTCAGACCAGCGCACCTGGTTCGCCGCGGGCACACCTCCCTTCGTTTCGGCGAGCTCGTTCTCGGGCGCGAGCGTGGGCGCCCAGATCGATGCCGCGTGCGCCTCCTTGGGCGGGAAGGCCGGCGCGGTCCTCATTCCCTATGGGATGGGCTCCGGCCAGTCGCTCGCCGGGCTCGCCAACGGCTGCGCGCTCGAGGACCTGCGCGGCAGCGGCTCGAATCTGACCACCAACAACGCGCCGGACGCGGGCGGCACCGAAAACAACTACTCGGCCCCGTTCTTGTTCCGCTACCGCTGGGGCGCGGCGCAGCCTCCGTTGCCCAATGACCTGGGCGTGGTTGAAGTGTTCGGCGACTACTGGACCGGGGGGACGAACGCGACCGGCTCGAAGTCCAACCCGCGCGCCTTCGCGGCGATCACCACGTCGCGCACCCCGGCGCAGGTGGCTGGGTCAATCTCGGGGTACGCCGGCTGCTTCAGCCAAGGCGACTGCATCGGGGTTAACGGCACCGCCCAGAACTGGGACACGGAGAACGCGGGGGGCGATGAGGGCGTCGTAGCGGGCCGCTTCGAGGCTGACCAGGGCAATTCGGAATTCAGCGCCACCGTGTCATCCGTCTCGGGCAACACGATCAACTACAGTTCGGCGGTGAACGAGTGGACGCGAGGCGAACAGCGCTTCATCGTCGACACTGGCGTCTCCAACTCCAAAGTTTACAGCACAGGCACGGTGAGTACGGTCAAGTCTGGAGGCAGCGGAGACATCACGGTGACAGGAAGCGGCGTGAGTTGGTCGTCTTTCGGGGACGGCTTGCACTGCTTCTGGATGACCCACGGGGCTGACAGGTACGGCCTTTCAATCCGGCACGTTTTTCAAATCGAATCCGGCACGGCGACTGCGACCGCCTTCAAAATCTCGTTTTACATCCAGGGCGTCGCTCACGGCTGGGTGGACGACGATACGGGCACGGCGGACTCGCCTGCCGGAACCGGGCTTTACAACATTGCGCCCTGTTCGACTGTGACGAGTCTGGGTCTTAGCGGCTCGCTCACTGTCGCCAATGCTTCCTTATTGGCGGCGGGCGACTCGATTTTCATGCCGCTAGGGCTCGGCACGGAGATGGCCAGTGTCTCCGGACTGGTGAGCACCACGCTTCCTGATGTGATCGCCAACACTTCGCTCGGTATCGCAAACATTTCACCCTACCTCCCGCCTGCCACCGGCGGACGGCCTGTGTACAAGCACTTGAGCATCGCAGGCAACGCCTCATTTGCTGATATTGAGATTGGGTCTAATTCCGGCGCCGACCGAAACGGCGCAACGATTCCCCCGCCCAGCTACGGTCTACACTTTGGAGGGCCGGGAAACTGGGCGACGCCTTTCGTCGCTCTCGGCGTGGGCGACAGCAGCGCGTCCTTTCCCGCCACCATTAATCTCCTCGGAGTACAGAACGCCGTCGGCCAGCTCAGCCTGCTCCAATATATCAAGCAAAGCGACCGGGCGCTCGACACCTATCAACTGGCCGCCGGGCTCTCGGTGACCGCCAACACTCCGCCCGCAACCCTGTCCACAAACGGAGCGAGCGCAGTAACGGCGCTGTGGGTAACGGCGGCGACCGGAGGTAACACCAGCGGAACGGGAACGAGCGGCGGCGACGGCGGACCGGTTCAGTTCTATGGCGGGGCGGGAGGCACGTCGAGCGGAGGGACAAACGTGACAGGCGGCGCCGCCAGCGCCTTCACCTTTGGCGGGGCGGCGGGGGGCGCAGGTACGGGCACGGGCAACGGAGGCGCAGGCTCGAGCTTTAATTTTTTCCTGGGCGCAGGCGGGGCGGGTGCGGCGGCGGGGCCCAACGGCCGGTTTCTGGTCAGGGCGCCGACCAGCCCCAACTCGACCGTCTTAACCGTGCAGAATTCATCCGGCGCCGACCAGGTCTATGTTGACTCCGGTTTCAATCTCAACGCCGCCAACAATCTCGCGTTCAAATCCACCAGCTCGCATTTGAACACCAGCGCCGCCGGCTCGGACCTGTCGGGCACTATATCGCTCTCGGCGGCTACGACCGGCAGCCATACCTTCGCTGCGGCCTTTGCCTCGACCCCGGTGTGCGTCCTCACGCCGGAATCAAATCCAGGAGCGGCGACGTGGTGGGTGACGAAATCCACGACGGCGGTGACGGTCAACCTGTCGCTTGCGAGCACGATCACCTTCGACTACGTCTGCGTGGGCAATCCGAACTGAGGCGGCTCATCTTCCTGAGCCGCGCCCGGCGAGCGGGGCAGGCCCCGGGCACACCGCGGCCAGATCGGGTCTCAACAAGAGGTAGTGCACTTGGCGGGAGTCGACATTGGACAGCCGGTATTGGCGGCAGACAAGCCACGAGTGGAAATCGATCAGACCGCGTAATTCCCTGGTTTGATCCGTGGTCAGGTAGGCGAAGGCGGGCGACTGTGCGGAGCAATCCCTTTCTCTTTCCTCAAAAGTGGCCTGGGCGCGCGCGCGCCCATTCACCAGGCCGCCCAGGTCGCAAATCTCTCCCTTCGAGAAGTACGAAATGAGGCCGATATCGAGGGCGACGCCCAGCTTGCCTTGCAGAGCTTCCAGGTGGTCGTTGCGCATTTCCAGGAATACGCCGGAGGCATCCGCGGTGATTCTGCGGACCGTGCGTCCTTCCACCGCCCAGGCTGCGGTCAGAACCAGCAGGCTGGCGACCAGCGCGGGTTCCGAGCGCCATCGAGCCGGCCAGCGCCATCCCCTAAAGCTTTGTTCTGAGGTTGCAGCCCCGGATATCATGCAAAGGTTCCAAACGATCGTGAACGCCAGGGGCCACAGGAAGTAGCGCACTCCATGGATGTACTGGCCTCGTACCACGGTCGCTGCCACCATCACTGGGAAGACCGAACTGGCCATCAGCAGGGACGCGGCGTGGCGTCTTCGAAGCGCGGGCGTCCGCAGCAGCACAGTCAAGGAAAGCAGCCAAATCCCCACCAGACCCAGACCAAATGAAAAGGAAGCTGCAAAGGCGCGAACCACGTGCCAGGCTTGCACGATTTGAACCCCGCCGGCCGATTTGGCTACAGCCGTGTCGGGCAGCAAACGACCTGTCAGATAGAGCGTCAGCGCCAGGGCCGCGCACCCGCCGCCTGCAAGATGGCTCTCTCGTCCGGCGGTGTGGAGCAAGGCTTTCGATCTTGACTGCCAATCCGTCCCTGTCTGCCGCTCGACGGCCAAGAACCAAGTGGCGACGCTTGCTGTGGCAACCAACAACGAAAGTTCGATTCGCAGTAATACCGTGAGGGAGCCGAGGATCACCAGAGCGGCATAGCGCGCCGCCGACCGAGTCGGATCTTGCGCCAGTCGATAGGCCAGCCCGCCCAGCGCCGTCGCCACGAAAACCGTCAGGCTTGTTTCCATCCCATCGCAAAGCCAGCGAAGGGCCATCGGGCTCATCAGGACAATGAGGAGTCCGGTCCAGAGAACGTTCCGGAATCGGTCGCGCCGCCCCAACACCCAGACTGCGACCAGTATGCTCAGGTAGGAGGCGACGGACAGGACCTTGGAAGCCAGGGCCGGCTTGGCCAGACCGAGGAGAACCGACAAAAGACCGACGTACAGGAGGCTGGAACAGCCGCCCGTCTTGTGAACGCCGTCGAACGTGAGAAATCCGTAGCGGCGCAGGTACTCCGCATACCGAAGGTGAATGTAGGCATCGTCGAGTTGAAAGTAGCGCGTCAGCCAGATCCACCCCCCAACCCAACCGGCCGCCGCGATGGCGAGGAGTCTGCACCTGTCACGGCTGTTCATGACGAGAAACACCGCGATCCGGCCGCGCCTCAAAACCTCCACGCGTTCCTTCGGGAGCACCGTAAAGGTGCTCTCCCTACATTGGGGCCATGGGGCCGCTCACTTGTTTCCCGTGGCGGCGCGGGCCTTCGGGGCGAGGGGCGCGCTGCGGCGCACGTCCATCGTTTTGGTGCGGCTCAATCCGGCCACCTCGTACCGGAACCTGAGCTGTTTTTCAAACGACGGAATCAAGGTGTCGAGCAGGGAAGAAAACTGGAACAGCAGGCGGTCTTTGGCAAGACCGCGTCGAATTTCGAGCTCGGCGAGAGCCTTGCCGCCCGTCCGCAGCGGGATCGAGGTGCTCCAGCATTCGCTCGAATCCCTCAGGCTTGGCCGCTGCCAGGAGTCGAGCGACGGAGCAGCGCCGTTCGGCCACGTCAAGATCCGGCACGCCGCTCCGTCAAAGTCTAGGGCTTCGAGCGTCTCCGCCATCACCTCCCAGCTTTCTTCGAGCGTCGCGCTCTCCTCCACCTGCCGTGACGCCTTGCGAATCAGGATCTGGTTGGCCAGCACCCGCCGCTGCGAGTTCATGGCGCGCGCGACGTACAGGTTCAGCTCCGACAGTTCGTCGTACTGAAGCTGGCTGGTCAGGAACCAGGCGAGGACGCCGGCCAGCACCGCAACCATGGCGATCAGGTTGGCGATGGAGTGCAGGATGAGCAGCGACCCGAGCGAAAACAGCGCTGCCAGCGCGTAAAGCGCCAGCACCGCAAGCCGAGGCGTGAGCCCGTTGCGGACCAGCCGGTGGTGGATGTGGTCGAGGTCGGCGACAAACACCGGTCGCCCGCTCAGGAAGCGCCGCACCACGGCCAGCGCCGTATCGAGCAAGGGAAGGCCGAAAGCCACGAAAGGGACCACGATGGCCAGCAACGTGGAGCTCTTCTGCGAGGTCTGGATGGCCACGGCGGCCAGGAAAAAGCCCAGGAACAGGCTCCCGGTGTCGCCGAGGAAAATCTTGGCCGGGGCGAAGTTGAACTTCAGGAAGCCCAGCAGCGCGCCCGCCAGCGTAATGGTCAAAGTGCAGACGAAGTGGTTGCCCTGGAGCAGGGAAACGAAGAAAACCGAAAGGGTCACGAACAGGCTGATTCCGGCGGCCAGCCCGTCCAAACCGTCAATCAGGTTGAGGGAGTTGGTTACGGCGACGATCCACAGCGCGGTCAAGAGAAAGCTCAAGACGCTATCGAGGTCGTACCCCAGGATGGGAAACTGTCCGACGCGAAAGCCCGCCCACCAGAGGATGGCCGCCGCCGCGGTTTCTACCAGCAGCTTTTGCCAGGGCTTGGCGCCGGCCAAGTCATCGTAGACCCCGAGCAGCAGCACCAGGCTGGCAGGGGCCATCAGCGCCCCGAGCATCCATCGCTGCGAGAGGAAGAGGTCGCGGACGGTATTGGGGATGAGCAACAACACGCCCCAGCAGGCGAGGGAGGCGACGAAGACAGCGAGCCCGCCCAGGCGGGGGACGGCGCGGTCCTGCTGCGCGCCGCGCGGATCGCCGTAGGCTCCCAGGCGCCGGCCGAGCCGCTCGACGAGCGGCGTCACCAGTACGGTGAGCAGGGCGGCGAGAGCGAACAACCCGACGTAGGTCCTCATGGTTGTGTAGTGCCAGCTATTAGTTGCCGGTTCTGTCGACTGAGAACGACTGACAACCGACGCGCGCCGGGGCGCTGGTCAGCCGGGCGAGCAGATCGAGGTACCTGCGGGCCTGCTTGCCGCGCGAATACTTCTCGATCGCGGCGCGCCTGCCGTTCGAGCCCAATTCGAGAGCAAGTCCAGGGTCGTGTCGCAGCCGGAGGACGGCTTCCGCGAGCGCGACCGGGTCCTCGGGAGGCAAGGCCACTCCCGCCCGGGCGCCTTCCAGAATTTCCTTCGCCTCGCCTTCGACGCCCAGGATGACGGGCTTCGACGCGGCCATCGCCTCAAACATCTTGGAAGGGACGGCGGTCTTGAAGACTTCGCTTTTGCGCAGGGGCACGAGGCACGCGTCGGCGGCGGCGAGCCACCCTGGGACCGCCTCGCGCGGGAGCTTGCCCAGACAACGCACGTTCGACAGGCGCCGCTGCTCGATTCGGGCCAGTAACTGTTCGCGCTCGGCGCCTTCGCCGATCAGGACGAAGGCAATGTCAGGCCGCCCGCGCAGGCGGTCGGCGGCGCCGAGAACGGTTTCGAGGCCGTGCGCCATACCGAGCGTTCCCGCATACAGGACCACGAACCGGCCCGCGAGCGCCCATTCACTCCGGATTCGCGCTCGCAGGTCCCGAGCCGCCGGCGAGTCCGGGTCCGGAGCAAAGTCCTCGGCTACGCCATTCATGACGACGGAGAGCTTCGCTGGCGGCGCGCCGGAATCGACCAGCTCGCGCCGTTTCCACTCGCCGTCCAGCACGATGTGGTCGGCGCGGCGATAGAGGAAGCTGGCCACGCGCGCGAGCGTCCGATAGAGCGCGGAGCGACGTCGCGTCTGCCCGACCGCCTCGAGCGACTGCGGCCACAGGTCGCGCACCTCAAAGACGAACGGCATGCGGCGCGCCCGCGCGGCGACGTATCCGGCCATGCCTACCAGAAGCTGAGGAGATGTCGCAATGACCACTCCGTTCGCGGGCGCGACCCAAGGACCGACGACGGCAGCGGAAAAGGCGAAAGACGCGTAATTCGCCGCGCGGCCCCACAATCCGCGATTGGCGGCGGGATAGAGCCAAGTCCGGCAGACCTCGACTCCGTTGCGCTCTTCGCGTACGAAGCCATGTCGCCACCGGCGCCGGTAATCGGGATGGAGAACGCCTTCGGGGTGATTGGGGAAACCCGTCAACACGCGGACCCGGTGTCCTGCCGCGGCCCAGGCGCGCGCGAATTCGTCCACCCGCGCCGCCGGAGCGCAAGCTTCAGGGGGGAAGTATTGGGAGATGTAAAGAATATTCAACGAAGGAATATCTGTAGCGGCGCTCGAAGCCTGCCCGGGAAGGGAGCGCCGCAGCTATAGACAAATCGAGCGGTCGTTACGGAGGTTCCAAGTGCTAACGAATGGACCTAATTTAGAATGTAGCGAAAAGACGGGGCTGTTCGGTCGCGAGGCGCCGAACAAGGACTTCTCCCATGCCAAGCTGTCTCGCGACTGCAGCGAGATTCAGTTGGCGCAGGATTTCGATGGTTACCGGGCGTTTCGCGTCCCAGAAAACGAGCGAGTTGTAGAATTCACGGGCAGGCCGCGAGTTGAGTAATTGCGCCAAGCACTCAGCCTCTTCTTGACTTCGGCAAGCCATGAAGTAACAAGTATCGTCAAAGACGACGGGCTTTCCTGCCATCGGACCTACCACTCTGAAGTCTAACCTCTTGTAAAAGGCCGAGGTCGCGACCTTCCAAGGCGCAAAGGAATACTCGCCGACTCCGAATATCGAGAATTGCGGTCTGCGCTTGTAGATTGAGCTTAACCGGCGGTCCAATCGCATGCCATGATGTTGCAGGTAGTCCCAGGTCCTAGGGGCGGCGTGCCGTATGCTCGTAGTATCGTCGCCGATGAAGCGTTGCGTCACCAGCATCCAGCGCTCAGGCTCGGGGAGAGACGGGTTCGCAAGGTGAGAACTCTTGAGCATCGGATAGAGGCAGTGCGGTTCAATTTCAACAACCTCGCCGAGGCCATTTCGGTAGGCTTGTCCCTCTTTGCGTAATTCCATCACTTCTGCGCAGTCGTGCTTGATTCCAGATCGCCACTGGTGTAGTTCCTGCGGTCCTGAGAGAAACCCCCAACGCTCGTAGGCGGGAAGGTCTGCTACGAGCCGGCCTTCTCGAAAGCCAAACGCGCTCGCGCAGGCTTCCTCTTGAAGACTGCGATGGACGCCGCACTGAGTGCTTCGCGTCAACCGCAGCGTCGAAGTAATCCATCGCGTCTATAAGGTAGATTTCCGACCGCAAGAGCTGCTTCGATTTTTTCCAGGCGTGCAAGAGCACCTTGCGCGCCACGGTTGTCTTACACAGCATTGCCAGCGTGCCGCGCCGTCCATTAAGCCATTCCAGCTCGCGAATAAGCATCCACTCCGAAATGTCGAAGTTGCTCTTGCCGGTGATAGCGTCGAGTCCGGCATATTTCTGAAAGTTGGATTTCTCCGGGAGGTTGGAACTGCCGATGGCGCTTAGTCCGGCGTTGGTGACCCACGGCGGATTGCCTATCACGAGAAGGGGATCGGCGAGTTCTTGGAGGAGAGGGCTCCAGTCGGTGCCATAAAAGTCGCCCTGGAAAACTCGCACTTCGGCCGGGAACGAGCGACCATGAAGCTGCGATCGCAAGTCGGCCACATAGGCGCTGTTGATGTCTGCTCCGATGACCGCTTGGGCGCTCGGAAAGCTTTCCAAGGAGGTGAG
>QHZK01000123.1 GCA_003224635.1 Acidobacteriota bacterium
CGCGGCAGTGGCGTGAACCAGACCAAGGCGGCGGTCTACATCTACGAAGGATACATTCCTTTCAGTACGGTGGTCGGCAAGTTCATCACCTGCGCCCTGGCGATTGGAAGCGGGCAGTCGCTGGGCCCGGAGGACCCGTCGCTGCAGATTGGCGCCGGCGTGGCGTCGGCGCTGGGGCGGGCGCTGCGCCTCTCACGCGACAAGATCAGATTGATCGCGCCCGTGGGCGCGGCGGCGGGCCTCGCAGCGGCCTTCAACGCGCCCATCTCCGCCGTGCTGTTTGTGATGGAGGAAGTGATCGGCAACTGGAGCGCCGGAGTCTTGGGCGCCATTGTGCTCTCCGCCATCTCCGGCGTGGTGGTCATGCGCGGCTTCCTCGGCGATCAACCGCTGTTTCGAATCCCCGTCTTCCGGCTGGTGCATCCCTCGGAGCTCCTGGCCTACGCGGTTCTGGGAATCATCGGCGGGCTCTCTTCCCTTGCCTTCGTGAAATTCGTGGGCCACTTTCGTCCGCGCCTGCAGGCCCTTCCGCGGTGGACCCATTATCTGCAGCCCGCGGCGGCCGGCCTCGGGATCGGGATCATCGGGCTCGGGTTCCCGCAGGTGATGGGCGCCGGCTACGAAGTGGTCGATCAGGCGATGCACGGCCAGTACGTCTGGCAGATGCTCGCGGCGCTGGCGGCGTTTAAGATGCTGGCTACGGGCCTCTCCTTTGTCAGCGGGACGCCGGGTGGAATGTTCGCGCCCACGCTCTTCATAGGCGCCATGATAGGCGGGGCTGTGGGCGGGGTCGAGCACCATTTTTTCCCCCGGCTGACGGGCTCCGTGGGAGCGTACGCGCTGGTGGGCATGGGCACGCTTTTCGCCGGTTTCCTGCGGGCGCCCATGACGTCGGTGTTCATGGTTCTCGAAGTGAGCGGGAATTACTCCATCATCGTCCCGGTCATGGTTTCAAACACGATCGCCTACCTGATTTCCTGGAGGTACCAGCGCACGGGCTTCTTCGATATGGTGTCCCGCCAGGAGGGCCTGGACCTCCCGTCCATGGAAGAGCAGCGCGAACAGTCGCCGCTGCGCGTCGAGGAAGCTATGCAACCGCCGCCTGAGCCCGTGCTCGACGGCGACGAGACGGCTTGGGGAGCCCTCGAGCGGGTCAACTCCTCGACGGCGGAGTATCTCCTGGTCAGTCTCCCGAACGGCGAGTGGAGCGCCGTCACCAAGGAGGGCTTGCGCCGTCAGGCGAAGGAAGGAAGGGGAGGTCTGCCCCTCAGGAGTGTTGTTGCCGGAACTCGCCTGCCGCGCTTGCATCCGGACCAGCCACTCTACGTGGCCCTGCGGCAGATCGGCGACAGGCCGTTCCTCCCCGTTGTCCACCGCGCCGATTTCCATAGGCTTCAGGGGGTGGTTTCTCTTTCGGATATCTTGACAGCTTATCGAGCGGCCTTCGAGACTCGTCGCCCGCTTGACCCGGACCTCGAGCCCGAATCGCGCGAGGCGCCGCCGTGAGTTGTCCGTGGTCCGTTGCGAGTTGTCCGTGTGTAGCAAAGTGTCCGGCGCTGCGGCTCGCGCGCGACCGAGTTCATGATCAGTGACTGAATACAGACCGAGGGCCAAGGATCTGACAACGGACAACGGACTAAGGACCAATGACAAAGGACCAAGAACAAATTTTCACCATCGTGAGGAGAGTTATGAAAACTTCGCTTTCGTGGTTTCGTCATCAGAACGCTGCTCGCGACCGCAGGACACCGCCCGCCGGGCTTGTCCTGCTGGCTTCCTTGATGGCGTTATGGGGTCTCGTGTGCATGGCGACTTCGGCGGCTCGCGCCGACGAGGGCATGTGGACTTTCGATAATCCGCCCGCCAAGCAACTCCAGCGCTACGGGTTCACGCCCACGCCGGAATGGCTGGACCACGTCCGCCTGTCGAGCGTGCGCTTCAACGACGGCGGGTCAGGCTCCTTTGTGAGCCCCCACGGGCTGGTGCTGACCAATCACCACGTGGCTTTCGGCCAGTTGCAGAAGGTCTCAACCCCTCAGAAAGACTATGTGAAAGACGGATTCTACGCCCGGACCCCGGCGCAAGAATTGAAGTGCCCGGACCTCGAATTGAACGTCCTGATCTCGATCGAGAACGTCACGGCGCGCGTCGAAAGCGTCTTAAAACCGGGTATGAGCGACAAGGACGCCCTCGAAGCGCGTAAGGCCGAGATCGCCAAGATCGAGAAGGAAAGCCTCGAAGCCACCGGCCTGCGCTCCGACGTGATTCCCCTCTACCACGGCGGCGAATACTGGCTCTATCGCTACAAGAAATATACCGACGTGCGCTTGGTCTTTGCGCCGGAACGGCAGATCGCCTTTTTCGGGGGCGACCCCGACAATTTCACTTATCCCCGCTACGACCTTGACATGGCGCTCTTCCGCGTCTACGAGAACGACAAGCCCGTCCACACCGAGAACTATCTGAAGTGGAACCCGCAGGGCGCCGCCGACGGCGAGCTCGTCTTTGTCTCCGGCAACCCCGGCTCCACGTCCCGCCTTGACACTGTGGCACAGATCGAGGACATGCGCGACGATTACCTGCCCACCGCACTCAAGATCTTGAATCGGAGACTCGGCGTGCTCAAGCAGTATTCTGAGCTCGGCCCGGAGGAGGCGCGCGAGGCGGCACGGCAAATGTTCGGGATCGAGAACACGCTCAAGGCTTTTAACGGGCAATACGAAGGCCTGCTCGATAAGGCGCTTATCGCCAAAAAACAGAAAGAGGAGTCTGACTTCCGGGCCTTGGTCGACGCGAGCGCCGAGTGGAAAAGGGAATACGGAACGGCTTGGGATGACGTCGCGCAGGCCGAGAAAAAGTTCCTGGAAAGGCTCAAGCAAGCGAGGTTCACGTCGGTGCGCGCTTCCAGCATGGCCCAAAATGCGCTGACCATCGTCCAGTACGTGACCGAAGTGAAGAAGCCGGACGGGAAGCGTCTTGACGGGTACCACGACTCCGAGCTCGAATCGCTGCGCTTTCGCCTGTTTTCGCCCGCGCCGGTTTATCCGCGCCTGGAAGAGGCCCTGCTCGCTGACAGCTTGCAGGAATCGCTCGAAGAACTCGGAGCTGACGATCCGTTCGTCCGTGCCGCCTTGGACGGCCGCACTCCCAAGGAGGCGGCTCAAGAGGTGATCTCGCGGACCAAGATGGGCAACCCCGATTTCCGCGTGTCCCTCGTTGAAGGGGGCGAGGCAGCGGTCGCCGCGTCGGCAGACCCGCTGATCGTCATGGCGCGCAGGATCGACCCGGTGGCGCGCGAGATCCGCAAGTGGGTTGACGACAACGTCGAGAGCGTGGAAACGACCGCTGGAGAGAAGATCGGCAAAGCGCGTTTCGCGGCCTATGGCAAGTCAACCTATCCGGACGCCACTTTCACCTTGCGCCTTTCCTACGGCACGGTCAAGGGCTACCCCATGAACGGCACCGAGGCGCCGCCCAAAACAACCCTCTACGGTCTCTACGACCGCGCTGACAGTTTCGGCCTGAAGCCTCCGTTCGATCTGCCGCAGCGTTATCTGGACCGCAGGGGCGCGCTGGAGCTTTCCACGCCCATCAATTTTGTCAGCACCTGCGACATCATCGGCGGGAACTCCGGCTCGCCCGTGATCAACAGGAACGCCGAGCTGGTGGGGCTGATCTTCGACGGCAACATCGAAAGCCTGGTCGGCGACTACGTCTATAATATCGAGAACAACCGCGCCGTCGCCGTCCATACGGGCGCCATGACCGAGGCGCTACGCAAGCTGTACGACGCCGGCGCCCTGGCCGACGAGCTCGAAGGCAGAATGTAGCGATTATGCGAGCAGGCCGAGTTTCTCGAGCGCCTCTTTGTTCACTCGGGCGCTCTCGGCGGGGCCGCCGGGCGGCGGCTCGTAGCCGTCAAGCTCGACGATGATCCAGTGAGACTGGCTGAGTCTGCGCAGGGTCCCGACGATGCGCGGAAAATCGACCACCCCGCGTCCGATTTCGCAAAAATGGTACCGGGTGTGGCGCGCCAGGTCGCGGTTCTGGCGCGCGAGCTCTGCGACGTCTTTGCGCACGTCCTTGAAATGCAGAAAAACCAGGCGCTCATGGTACGTCTGAATGACTTCCACCGGGTCCGCCCCCCCCAGAGTCAGGTGGGCCACGTCCGCGATCAGCTTGACGTAGCGCGGATCGGTCGAATCGAGCACGCGGCCCAGTCCCTCGCGCGTTTCGCCCAGCGTGCCGAAATGCGGGTGGTAGCCCAGGGTCAGCCCGTATTCCTGCGCCGCCTTGCCCAAGGCGTTCATGGCTGCCCCTAGCGCTTTAATCTCGTCGGTCGAGTACTTTTGTTCGGGGCGGCCCCCATCGGTGATCTGAAGATGGTTTCCGCCGAGGCCCTTGAGAAATGCGGCGTAGTCACGAAACTGGGCTGTTTCGTCCTTCAGGCGCGCCGGGTCAAGCTTCGCTTTCGAGCAGGAGAGCGCCGTCGGGCGCAGCTTCAGCGTTTGCAACTGATGTTTGAGCTCCGAGGTTTTGTCGCCCGCGTAGGCGTCTCGCACCCAGCCGAGCATCTGCACGCCCGCAAAACCCAGGTCCGATATCGTCCGTAAGGCGTCGGCAAATTGCTCGCGCGGCCAGGAGATGGTGGCGTAACCCACGGGAGGACGCGCCGCGGGCGGACCCATCCCGCCCGCGAGTCCCGGTGCCGCACACCAAGCTACGGCGACGGTCCCCGCCTGCTTCAGGAATTCTCGCCGCGGCGTTGCGCTTCTTTCACGGTCCATCTTGCGCGCCGACTCCAACTGGCTACTGACTACTGACAGCTCGTTCTCACACCTCTTCCGGCACGACGTAAGGTGCGCGGTAGGCGCCGCGCAGGAGTTGATTAGCCTCATCGTCGCCGATCACCTGCTCGGTCGAGGGATCAAAATTGAGCACGCGGCCCAGGATGTAGGAGGCGTTGGCCAGATGGACGAGCGTGCAGGAGATGTGACCCTCCTCGATGGGCGCGCGCAGGTCCTCTTTCTTGCGGCTGCGAACGCAATCGATGAAATTGGCGAAGTGATGCTCGCCGCCGTGGCCTTCGGGCCCGGGCGTCATTTCTTTGCCCATCCAGGTCTTGTAGGAGTCGTAGCCGTCCATGGCCATGCAGCCTTTCGACCCGTAGAAGATGTTCCCGATGGTGTTGTGCGTTCCGGCCTCGGGTCCGAGTTTGGGTGCGGCGCCCGGGCGCTCCTTCTTGGGTTTTGGCTCAGCCGCCGTGAGCCCGGCGGCGGGCAACGCGGCGCTGTGAAACTCGCCGGTCCCGATCCCGGCTTCGTGGTTCGTAATCCAGTGCCGGACCTCGAATTCGAGCATCTTGCGCTTGCCGTTCGGCGGGTCGAACTGAAATGCCGCGAGAAGGGTATTGGGAGTCTCCTGGTCGTCGTCAAACATGAAGTGGCCGCCGACCGCCGAAACCTTGTTGGGAAACGTGACGCCGAGTCCCCAGCGGGCCACGTCCATTTCGTGGATGCCCTGGTTTCCCATGTCGCCGTTACCGGTATCCCAGATCCAGTGCCAGTTGTAGTGAAAACGGTTCCGGGTGAAAGGCTTCATAGGCGCGGGGCCCGTCCACAGATCGTAGTTCACGCCCGCGGGGACCGGCTCCTCCGGCGCGCGCCCGATTGTGTCGCGCCACTTGTAGCACAAGCCGCGGGACAGGTAGAGGTCGCCGAGCAGGCCGTCCCGCATTTTCTGGACGCCTTCGCTGACGCCCACGCTCGAACGGCTCTGCGTGCCGTGCTGAACGATGCGGTTATATTTGTTCGCGGCGCGCACGAGCTGTCGCCCTTCCCACCAGTTGTGCGAGCAGGGCTTTTCCACGTAAACGTCCTTGCCGGCCTGGCAGCCCCAGATGGCCATGAGCGAGTGCCAATGGTTAGGCGTCGCAATCGAGATCGCGTCGATGGACTTATCTTCGAGGAGCTTCCGCACGTCGATGTAAGTCTGAGGCTTCGGCAGGCTCTTCTGCTCCATCTGCTTCAGACGCTCGGCCAGCACGTTTTCATCGACGTCGCAAAACGCCGCGACCTCAGCTTGCGGAATCTTCGAGAGTTCCTTCACATGGTCCCACCCGCGCCCGCGAACGCCGCAGACGGCCACGCGGACGCGGTCGTTCGCGCCAAAAACTCTCTCCGGATGAGTCATGAAAGTGATCCCGCCGAGCGCGGCCAGGCCCGCGCCGGTCTTCAAAAAGTCACGACGGTTGACTTCCGATTCTTTGGACATGATCCACCCCCTGATAAGGTTTTCGGCGATAGTACGCCCTGATAATCATAAACCGGTCCGACGGTGGTCGGGGCGTCGTTTCCCGGCGTGGAGGCCGACTCAGTACAAAATGCCCTCCTCGCGCGGCCCATCCTGAGGACCTGCGGAACGCCTCTCGAGCCACCTATCGAGAAATATACGCCCGCCGCTCTGGTGCTTCAAGCTCGATATTGCTCGACGGCGAAACCGATCAGAGACCCTGATGAGAGGTGATGTTACAGAGTGCAGGCGTCACGCCTGCATCCGTCTTGCACGCGGGCTTCCGGGGGCGAGCACGCGCATCCCTAGAGTAGCTCAATGAAAACGGCTTGAAATGCGCCAGCAGGAGGTGTATAAAGGCTGGGAAGGTTGTACAACCTGTTCCTAGGAGGTACTAACCATGGACGACCTTGAGGTATTGGTAGTCGAGACTGAAAGTCTCGTCCCGACCTGACACTAACCAGATCCGGCTCGTGTGGCCGGCATCTCCACGCGTCAGGGGAGGTGAGCCGCACTCCCCGAAAGGGTAGGGCGTCATCTCCCCTGATTGTTTTGCCGCCGGATTGTCCTGCCGACCGACGGCTGAACAGTGCATGAATCCGCACGTAGAATCCTTCCCCGGTCCGGCCGTGAGCACGCCTATGCCAGCGGACAAGATCTCGGTCGGAGCTTTTTACAATCCTCATTTGGCTGAAGAAATCCTGGCTGCCGGGAACCTCGTCGACCACCTGGCGATGGCCGATCCGCCGGAAAAGCACGACGCCCATTTTCCCGAGGTCCAGAAGCGCTTTGTGTTGCTCCTGCACGACTACATCGGCCAACTGGCAGACCCCATCTCGCCGCACGCCCTCGAGCGCGCGCGGCATCTTGCCGACCTCTACCGCTCGCCCTGGGTGGCCGAGCACTGCCAGTGCGTTATCACCGAGGACGGGCGCTACAACGTGGACTACGTTTTCCCTCCTATCTACACGCGGGAGATGCTCGAGCGCTACATCGCGAACGCCAGGGCCTTGCAACAGGCGCTCGGCCGGCCGCTGGTGATGGAACAGATCCCGCGCTACTTCCGCATCGACCTGGACGAGATGAGCGAGGGCGAATTCCTGCGCGAGTTCTTTCGAGCTTCGGGGGCGACCTTCCTGCTCGATGTCGCGCACACCTGGCTCGAGGCGCACTACCGCGGCGAGGATGTCCGCAACTACTTCGTCGAGCTGCCGCTCGACCTGGTGACCGAGTTGCACGTCGCCGGCGTCAGCGAATACTCCGACCTCGAAGGCCCCTGGATCGCGCCCGTCGAGCCTGCGGACGAGATGCTCGATCTCGCCGCGTGGGCGTTCGAGCGCATGCCCCGATGCCGCGCCGTCACCTTTGACGCTTTCTCGACCATTCTCAAACCCGGAGTGATCCCGCGCACGCTGGAGCGCATCCGCCGACGGCTGAGGCTCGAATGAATTCGCGCGCTCGACAAGACGTGATTCTGCGCCTGCTCGCCGACGGGCCGTTTCGCGCCACTGCGCTCACCGCGACTGGCGGTGACCGCGGCGCGCATCGCCTCACTCCGGAAATTGCCGCTGTCATTTCGCGCGTGGACCTGCCCGCTCTGGATCGCTTTGGAAGGTTTCTTTGCCGGCATTATTACCGGGAGCGCGTGGTCCACTATTTCAAGTATTGCCGCGCTCTCGCCTCTTTGACCGATCGCGCGCCGGAAAAGACGCTCAAGACGCCCGAATTCACGGCCCTCATGCCGCGACTGGTCCTGGGCGATCGGGGAAGCGCCGAGCTGGCGCTCGAGCTCCTGCGGCGCTTCCTGACCGAAGACGCGGATGGGATTCGCGCCAGGATTCCCTACTGGGACGATCTCGTCGCCTACCAGGGCGCTTTCTTCCTGAGCGATGCGACGCCGCCCGGCCGCGCCGCCACCGAGTTTCCGGCGCGCGCTGAGACGGCTACGATTTTGGAATTGGCGTGGGACCTCCCTGCCGTGCTTCCGTCGCTACTGCGTCCCTTCACGGAAGTCCCGCTGCCCCCGAAGCAAGCGGCCCGGCTGCTGTTTGCGCGCTCCGAGCACGGCGAGGTGACGGTCCTGCGCTGCACGGATACGCTGAAAGAGCTTCTCAACGGCCTCACGGGCGATGTGCCTCCTGCAGAAATCGCCGCTCGCCTGGGCTTGGACGCAGGCGCGCTCGACAAGACCCTGCGCCAGCTCGAAACCCTCGGCGCCGTGCTCGCCCGAGGAAGCTTTTCGTCGTCCCACGTCGGCTCAGACCTGCCTCAAACCGCCGGCTTGTAGGAGACGGTCCGACGGATCGCGTCGATGCGCGCCTTCCTCACTTCGCCTCGGTCGCAGTTTGACAGCCGTCCTCGGCGCTTGCTAGGCTCCGACATCCGGGCGCAGGCCGACGATGCTTAGAATTGAAGTCTTACTAACCGAGAACGAGCTGGCAGAACAGTGCCTGGCGGCTCTTCGAAATCGCTACCTGCCCGAGAAGCTCTTCTACTGGTTTCCGCTCTCGGTGCGCGCCTGGCTCAACCTCTGCAAGAGCGCGGCGCCTTACAGGAACTTTTCGCGCTCCTACGAGTTGATTCAAAAACACGCAGTCGAGATCGCGCGCCAACTGACAGGGCCCTCAGCGAAGGAGCTCGAAGTGGTCGGCTTGGGCGCCGGTCAGGGCGATAAGGACCTGCTTGTCCTCGAGGCGCTGCGCGCCGAAGGGGCGAAAGTGAGTTATCAGCCTGTTGATTCGAGCCAGGCGCTGCTCGAAATCGCGCTCGGGTCGGCAGCCAGCAACCGATTTCCGGCTTGCGGTCTCAAAGCTGACCTTGCCGATCCTCGAACTGCGAAAGCGCTGGCGGCTTCAGCCGGCGGACCCCGGCTGTACCTGGTGGTGGGCAATACGCTCGGGGTCACGGGGCCGGTCCAATTCCTCGAAATGCTGCGGCTAGTGCTGCGGCCTGAAGACCGTGTTCTCGTAGATGGGGAAATTTTCGACGAGCAGGGTACGATGGCGGGTTACGATAATCCTGTGAACCGCCAGTTCGCCTTTGCGCCCCTGGCCAGCGTCGGCCTGGAGGAGGGTCGGGACGGCGAGCTGGTGTTTGAAAGCCGAGCGGACGCCGGGCTCGACGGCCTGCGCTTGGTGAGCAAGCATTTTCGCGCTGCGCGCTCGCTTGAAATCCGGCTCGCTGCCGAGCGTGTGACATTATCGCCCGGAGAAAAGGTCGATATGAGCAGTTCGTACAAGTACTCACGAGATGCTTTCCTGAGTATGCTGCGCGAGGCGGGCGGCCTCGATTCGCTCGCAGAATACGTCAGCGACGACAGACATTTTGTGATGGTGTTCGCCCGTCCGTAGGGGAGGGCCTTCATGGCCTTCCCGGTCGTTCCCCGGCGGGCCACCGTGAAGATGCTCCCGTCGGCCCTCCTGGGAGCGCGGCCATCTTGACCGCTTTTTAGGCCTGCGGGCGAGACGTCCGCGTTCCCATCTTGACGGGAGCACTGTAAAGGTGCTTCCCGACAACCCACTCCGAGAAGCCCATGACTGCCTCCAGCCCGCAAGATCAGGGGCTCGCCTCGAACGACGCCGTCATCGAGTTCCGCGACGTCTCCTATCGCCTCGACAGTGCGCGCGAGCTTCTCCACCACTTGAACCTGGAAGCGCGCCCCTGGGAAACCCTCGTCCTGCTCGGACGTAGCGGCTCGGGCAAAACGACGACGCTCAAGCTCATCAACCGGCTGCTCGTGCCGAGCGAAGGCGAGGTGCGGGTCGAGGGCCGCCCGACGACGGCATGGGACCCGATCCGGCTGCGGCGGCGCATCGGCTACGTGATCCAGGAAATCGGGCTCTTCCCGCACTTCACCGTCGAGCGCAACGTGGGACTGGTGCCGAGCGTGGAAGGCTGGCCCTCCGAGCGCATCCGCGAGCGAGTGCGGGAATTGTTGCTGCTGGTAGGCCTTGACCCGCAGCTCGCCTCGCGCTACCCGCGCGAGCTCTCCGGCGGGCAACGGCAGCGCGTGGGCGTGGCGCGCGCGCTGGCTGCGGACCCGCCGATTCTGCTAATGGACGAGCCGTTTGGCGCGCTCGACCCCATTACGCGCGCGGAAATCCAGCGCGAGTTCCTCGAGCTTCAGCGGCGCCTCAAAAAGACCGTTGTGTTTGTGACGCACGACCTGCGCGAGGCCCTGCGGCTCGCCAGCCGCATTGGGCTCTTTGAGGCGGGCCGCCTGGTGGGCGTGTACACGCCGGAGGAGTTTCTGCGCGCGCCTGAACCAGTCGTCGCCGAATATCTGGCGGCGTTTGGCGCAGGTAAGAATCTGGCGCGGCGCTGAAAGGCCGGCCATCGCGGCAAGCCAGTTGTAGCGGCTGTAGTGGCGCTCTATGAGCGCCGACGGCGGTCCCTTCCAGGGCAGGCTTCGACCGCCGCTACAGGGAACGAGGATATCGTGAATCTGCTGAAATTCTTTGCGAGCAATCGGACCGAAGTGGTCGAACTGACACTCGAACATCTGTGGCTGGTCGGGGTCTCGACGCTGTTTGCGGTGGCCATCGGACTGCCGCTAGGCATCCTGCTCACGCGCAAGCCGTGGCTCAGCAAACCGATCCTAGGCAGCGCGAACATCCTGCAGACGATCCCCAGCTTGGCGCTGTTCGGGCTGCTGCTGCCGGCGCCCTGGATTGGCGAGCGGGCGGACCGCCTCGCCATCCTGGCCCTCACTCTTTACTCGCTGCTGCCCATCATTCGGAACACGTACGCGGGAATCGTCGGCGTGGACCGCGCCGTGGTCGAGGCCGGCCGCGGTATGGGGTTGACGGACCGGCAGCTCCTCTTCCGGGTCGAGCTGCCTCTCGCTTTGGGAGTCATCATCGCAGGCGTACGTGTGGCTACAGTGATCTCCGTGGGCGTGGCGACAATCGCCGCCGCCATCGGCGCGGGCGGCCTGGGCGAATACATCTTCCGCGGCTTGGCGATGGTCAACAACAACCTGATTCTCGCCGGCGCCGTCCCTGCCGCAGCCTTGGCGCTGCTCGCCGACTTGAGCCTGGGGCTGATCGAGAGAAGCCTGCGCGCACCGCAGTAAGGCAGTAGGCACTCGGCAGAAGGTAGTCGGCAGTCGGCGGGAAGAGGAAAGAAAATCAAAAGGCAAAACTCAAAAGGCAAAATGAAAACCGGGGCTGGCGCTGCGGCCGCCGCTGCCCCTTGGGGAGCGCGGGCGTCTCGCCCGCCCCGACGAACCGCAGAGCTCAAGGTCTGCGCTACAACCGCCTCCTGCCGACGGCAAGCACTGCGTTCCCTTCTTGCTGCTTACTGCCGACTGCCTTCTGCCTTCTGCTTTCTGCTTTCTGCCTTCTGCCTTCTGCTCTCCTGCGGCCTGCCCCGAGCCGAGCGCATCGTCGTCGGCTCGAAGAATTTCACCGAACAGGCCGTCCTCGGCGAGCTGATCGCCCAGCACCTGGAATCGAAAACGGGCCTGCCGGTCGAGCGGCGCTTTTACCTGGCCGGGAGCTACATCTGCCATCAGGCGGTCCTGGGCGGGCGCATCGATCTCTATCCCGAGTACACGGGCACGGCGCTCACAGCGATCTTGAAGGAAAAGCCCCAGGGAAGCGCCGCCGACGTTTACAACCGTGTAAGAGAAGAGTACCTGAACCGCTTCGGGCTGGCGGTCACGGCGCCTCTGGGATTCGACAACACTTTTGCCATTGTGATTCGCGGGGAAGACGCACGGCGTCTCCACCTGCATACCATCTCGGAAGCCGCGCGCTACACGCCGCAGTGGCGAGCCGGCTTCGGATACGAATTCATGGAGCGGCCCGACGGCTATCAGAGCCTGGCGAAAACATACGGTCTGAAGTTCGCCGCTCCGCCGCGCATTATGGAGCTGGGGCTGCTCTACCGGGCGCTCAAAGAGAAGCAAGTTGACCTAGTGGCCGGCAGCGCGACCGACGGATTGATTGCCGCGCTCGACATGGTCGTGCTCGAGGACGACCGGCACTACTTTCCGCCGTACGAAGCCGTCCCCATCGTCCGGCAGGAGGCCCTAGCCGGGCATCCGGCCGTCCGTCAGGCGCTCGCCGACCTGGGAGGAAGAATTTCCGCCGAAGAAATGCGCCGCATGAATTACGCGGTGGACGGCGAGCATCGCGACGCGAAGGAAGTAGCGCGCGAGTTCCTGAAGTCGAAGGGACTGTAGAAAGGGACTATAGAGACGGCCTGGCAGGCCGTCTCGACCCAGCGCGTCGGCAGGCAGCCCCATGCGGTCGAGTGTGATAAGATTGATGGCTACACCAAGCTGGAGGCAAAGAAAATGGCAGTACTCGATACAATGCCCGCAGTAGTCCGCCGCGCCGGAACCGGAGCGATGACGGACCGCGTGCGCGAGATCCTGAGCTGGTATGAAAGCGACAGTCCCGGCACGAAGACCAACATCGCGCGCCTGCTGGCGCACGGATACCTGGCCGGGACCGGCAAGCTCGTAATCCTGCCGGTTGACCAGGGGTTCGAGCACGGCCCGGCGCGCAGCTTCGCCGTCAACCCGCCCGGCTACGATCCCAACTACCACTTTGAGATGGCGATTGAGGCGGGGTGCAACGCCTACGCGGCGCCGCTCGGGTTCCTCGAAGCTGCGGCGGCCCGCCACGCGGGCGAGGTGCCGCTCATCCTGAAGCTCAATAACCACGACCTCCTGTACGACGAGAAAGACCCCATCTCGGCGGTTACGGGCAGCGTACGCGACGCCCTGCGCCTGGGCTGCGTGGCGATCGGGTTTACGATCTATCCGGGCTCGGCGGGCGCCCGCACCATGTACGAACAGTTGCGCGCGCTGGCGGAAGAAGCGAAGAGCCACGGGCTGGCCGTGGTGGTGTGGTCCTACCCGCGCGGCTCC
>QHZK01000483.1 GCA_003224635.1 Acidobacteriota bacterium
TGCCGCCGATGAGACGATAAACAGGAAGGCCGACCGACTTGCCAAGCAGGTCCCACAGCGCCAGATCGATCGCACTTAGAGCCCGCATTTCTGCGCCGCCCGTTACTTGAAAATCAAAAGCGCGGTACAGATCCGTCCAGATGCGCTCGATGTCGCGCGGGTCTCGGCCTAGCAGCATGTCCGCGATGCTGGAATGCACGGCGCTGGCTTCGGTCTCATTACGCGGATAAGTTTCACCGAGACCGACCAGGCCTGAAGCAGCGTGCAGGCGCACCCAGACCCAGTTGGGCTTCCAGGGCAGCGCCGCACCGTCTCGCCAATAGGTCGTGTCGATCCGAGTGATCTTTGTTGGGGGCGCTGACTTCCCGTCCTCAACGACTGGCCGCTGAGGGTTGAGGAAGGTCGGGGTCAGCAGAAAGGGAAGAAAAGCCCTTCGCTTCATGCGCTAGAGCCTCGCGAGGTGAGAATCAACATGCCGGGTCCGCGTTCCTATGCCGTCTTTTCCAAGACGATCACCCAGTCGGCAAACGTTGGCAAGAGCGAAGGCTGCCAGGCGCCGGTCGGGTCGGGCGTCACTTGGCCCACGTCGTGACGTTTTCCGGAAGCAGGATCAAACAAGAAGGCCTCGTAGACGACGCCTGACTCGAGGCCCTTCACCTTGGGCGTCTCAAACGTCATCTGCGGAACGAAGACGAATCGCACTTCGCCCGGAATACCCGCGGCGTACGGGAGATCACAATGCTCTTTACTCCAATGCGGATCGACCCACTCCGGATGGGCCTCAAAGCGCCACCAGGGATAGCGCATGAGCAGGGCTTTTCCGAGGCCAATTTGTTCCGAGCCAGGAAGTTTTGCGGCAGTGTCCCAGGGCGTGTCGCCCCAGGAGTGTCCGTGAGGCGACGGCCCGTAGGGATGGTCCGCGGTGTTGACCTGCCAGATACCGTTGGCGCCGTACGTGTGTCCTCGCGCGCCATTCAGGATGGAAGTCCAGAACATGAACCTTTGGACCTCCTGCCGGCTCGCTTCCATAATGCCTTCGTAACAGACCTCCCCCACGAGCACCGGCATGCGCGGCGTGCTTTCGAGGGAGCCCAAGACCTGGTTCACTGTCCTCGGAATACTCTTCCGGTCGCTGTGGCCGGTCTGCAGCATGTCAAAATCGAGCACTGAGGGATCTTCCACTTGAGTCCGGGCGCTGTCGCCAGGGTGAATCGTAATAGGATGATGAAAGGGATCGACGCTGCGCACGTACCGGCCCAGCTCGGTCCAGCCCCGCTTCTGGAGGGCCGCGTCCTCGGCTTTCGTCTTCGAGAGGTAATACGGCATGGTACCCTCGCCGGCGAGACACCAGATCACGGGATAGGCTCCCCAGCGGGCGATCAGGTTCCGCCAGTGCTGCTTCAGTTTGGCCACGCCCATCCAGGGCAGGAAATAGCCCCAACAGGCGACGATGCACGGCGCCAAGCCATGCTCGACCAGATACTGAATCCGCAAATCGGCCGCATCGAAGTACCGAGGATTGATGCGGGCGTAGTCCGTCTCCCAGGGGAACCCCGCTTCGTTCGCGCCGCGCGGGTCAAACGCAGGCATGTCGGGATAGAGCCCGGCGATAATCTGGATTACCGTGAAGCCCTTCCTGACGCGGTCGGCCACCAGCGTCTGAAAGTCCTCCGGCCAGCGCAGGCGGCTGCACAGTCCCATCCACCAGGTGTCCCCCAACCAGAAGAACGGCTCCCCGTCCTCGTGCTCGAAGTGCAGGTGATCGCTCGCTACGCGCACCGGGCCGTGTTGACGGAGCGGGTTATCGCCGGCATAGGCTGAAACCTCGAGCGCGCCGTTCTGCCCGTGTAAGTCCGGGTTGGTGGGATCGCTTGAAACCGTGCGATACGTGTACCGGCCCGGCGCGGCGGGAGCGTATCGGACGCGCCACACCTGCTCCCCCGCCCAAAACGCGGGGACTCGCTGCTCGCGGCCTTGCGGGTCCGTGAATACGACGTCGAGCTCCACCTCGTTGAAAGGGTCGGCGTAAGCCTTGCCTGAGGAGTAGGCCCATTCCGTCACGCAGCGCGCGATCGCGTAGCGAGTCAAAGCCGGCGGTGCTGCATGTTTTGCGCGTGTCTCCTGAGCGGAGGCGCACTTCGACTCGTGCCGCTCGGCAATGGTTCCTAAACTTATGCTTGAGACGCCGGCCTTCTCGAGAAACGATCGACGGGTAATTGAGTCCATCCGATTCTTCCCACTTGTGTTGTAAGCGCAGGTCAGATCTCGCCCGCCAAAGGTCTCCGAGTGTATCATGGGCTTCGCGGAGCAGGACGCTCGATTTCGGGACGGCGGCTTCTTCACTCCCGGTCAGTTCCGGAGGGACGGGTGCGCGCCCCCTCCGGCAACCCCTTCGCGCGGCGGGATCAGGCGGGTATCTCAGGAGGAACGCTCATGCCCTCGTTCGGCGCAGTTGAAGCGGGAGGCACGAAGTTCGTCTGTGCGGTAGGAACGGGCCCCGAAGACCTGCCGGCGCGGATGGAATACCCTACCACCTCACCCGAGGAGACCCTCGGGCGTGTGGTCGAATTCTTCGGCGAGCAGGCCAAGCGCGATTCGCTCGCCGCCGTAGGCATCGCCTCCTTCGGGCCGCTCGACCTGAACCCGGCGTCTCCGCGCTTCGGCTTCATTACCACCACACCCAAGGCCGGCTGGCGGGACGTGGACCTGGCAGGCCCGATTCGCCGCGCTCTCAAACTCCCGGTCGCCTTCGACACCGACGTCAACGCGGCGGCGCTCGGCGAGCATCGATGGGGCGCAGCCCGGGGAATCTCAACCTTCGTCTACGTCACCGTGGGTACTGGAATTGGCGGCGGGGGAATGGTCGAAGGGCGCTTAATCCACGGCGTGCTGCACCCGGAAATGGGTCACATGCGCATTCCCCACGACTGGCGGTCGGACCCCTTCCCGGGAGCTTGTCCGTTTCACGGCGACTGCTGGGAGGGTTTGGCGGCGGGCCCCGCCCTCGAAGCTCGCTGGGGAGGTAATTGTCGGCGTCTCCCGCTGGACCATCAGGCTTGGCAACTGGAGGCGCATTACCTCGCGCTCGGTGTGGCCAACCTCGTTTGCACGCTGTCTCCTCAGCGGATTGTCCTCGGCGGCGGCGTCATGCGGCAGCCAGGCCTCTTCCCCCTGGTCCGGCGCCAAACGTTGGAGCTGCTGAACGGTTACATCCGCGCGGGAGACGTGATCGACCGCATCGATCAATACGTCGTCCCGCCCGAGCTCGGAGACAACGCCGGCGTCCTGGGAGCGATTGCCCTGGCGTTGGATGTGGCGAAGGCTTGAAGCCGCGTAGGGCACTACCGCGCATGCTATAATCTTCAGGATTTCTATCCTTTGACGAGCCATGAGGCTTGGCCATGTTCAATTACATCAAGATCGAGGGCTTTCGCGGCTTCAAACATGTGGAGCTCGACCTCTCGCCTCTTTCTGTTCTCATCGGACCCAACGGCGCCGGCAAATCAAACCTGGTCGATTTGCTGATGCTGATGAGTGAAGCCGGAAACGAGCAATTGTCCAACGGTGTCTATGGACGCGGCGGCTTTCAAAACATCGCCTTTGGCTTCGACCCTTCGCAGGAGGTTAGCGTCGAGGTGTGCTTCGCAAAGGGTGTGCGTCCGATTTGGGTGGTCAACCCACCCTCGGAAGAGGAACACGACAAAAAGGAGCGTGATGTCAGATTCAAGATCGCTATGCGGAGCTTCGTTGTGGGCCAGTTTGAGATTTCGGACGAACTGGTGCGGGAGGAATCATCCACGGAGCCATCTTTGTCAATTGATGTCGTGAGTCGGGATCGCAGCGTTTCAGGAGCTGTATTCCGGCGGCGCGGCGACTCGGACGCGATCCATGACGAACCCAAATATAACCTACGTTCTGGCGAGCTCGCAATCGCACAGGTTAAGGACGCGAGTAAGTATCCGGCGGCAACCGCGGTTTTGCGAGACCTTCAAGAATGGGCTTTTTATCGAGATATCGACGTTGGGCCTGGGTCCCCGGTCCGTCAACCGGCCATACTCAAACCTGGTTTTCGACTATTGCCAGACGGTGGCAACCTCTCTTCATTCCTCTATTCAATCCAACAGGACCAACCCGACACCTGGGATGAGATCCTGGAAATCTGCAAGACCGCTTACCCGGATTTCAGAACACTCACGATTCCAGCGGGGGGCGGCGATGGCAAGGTCATCGTACGATGGTGGGAAAAGCACCATGAAAGAAAGGGAGGCCTGTCAGCCAATCTTCTCTCGGATGGCACTCTCAAGCTCCTTTGCTTGATCGCGATTCTCAAGAGTCCCTTTCCACCGCCTCTCATCTGCATTGACGAACCGGAGCTTGGCCTTCATCCTGACTGGATCAAGCTCGTCGCCGAAATGATGCAGTCGGCGGCCGCGCGCACGCAATTGATTGTGGCCACGCATTCTCCCCACATCGTCGCAAGGCTCGAGCCCGAACAGGTGATAGTTGCAGAGAAGGAGAACGGTGAAACGCGGCTCAGGCGCTTGCAAACGCAAGAATTGGGGAAGTGGCTCAATGAGTTCAATTTGTCTGATCTGTGGCTCGCCGGCCACCTTGGCGGGCGTCCTTAAGAGCGCCGGGGAGACGGGTGAGCAGAATTATTGTGCTCTGTGAAGGCGACACCGAAGAGCTTGCCGTGCGGTACTTCATCGCCAGGCAGTGGCAATCTGATGGCCTTGGGTCGTTCGCTCTGAAACCAATCGATCTCCGTGGCAAGTCACAAAACGTCGGCAAGTTCGCAACACTCTATCTTGATGAGCCGGGCGTTCTCGCAGTATTCACGTTAGGGATTGCCGCAAAATAAAGTTTACCATTCAACTCTTTCAGTTGCCGCGAGGAGAGATCGAATAGTTCCACGCTGGGTTTTGGTTGTGGGGTCGGATGTTCAGGTCTTTCATCTGCTCGTCGCTGATTTTGACCCCGGTCTCGTACCAGC
>QHZK01000489.1 GCA_003224635.1 Acidobacteriota bacterium
CAAAAAATTTGCTCATCACACTTGATTAGTATTGGGTCGAGAGTATATACTTTAGACAGAGACGCAAAAAAAAAGACGCTCTTCCGGGATTCTAGTGGATAAAGGAATAGACTGGCACTCTCGGGGAGATGGTCGGCACTAGCTTACCGAGCCGGCAGCCCACAGCCTCGGGTTGGGCGACTGACCCCAAAGGCCCTTTCCCTCGTAGAAGATGCGGTTTGGCCGGACGCCCGGAGCAGTCAAGGGCGCGCGTAGTGGGCGCGGCGTAGCGAACCCTTGACGGCGAGGACGGCCGGGCCAGCATCGGCTAAGAGGGAAAGGGCCATCCACTAAAATCCCGGAATTCCCAAAAAAAGAAGACTCAGATGTCTTGACCCGTAAGCAGGAGAGCAGATGACACAGCTGACCAGCTTAGCTCAAGCACGAGCCCGCTACTTCGATGAGGAGAGGTGCCACAGTTTCCTTGAACAGATTCGCTGGCCCCTAGGTGTTCGCTGTCTGCGCTGCGGATCCCGTAAGCTCTCGCAGGTTCGCCGGTTGCGCCACCGGTCGGAGGAGAAGGCTCGCATCCTCTACGAATGTGCTGGCTGCAATTACCAGTTCTCGGCCACGACCGGGACGTTTCTGCATAGGAGCCACCTTCCACTGCACCACTGGTTCGTGGTGCTGTGGCAGTACCAGACTTCCGCGCAGCAGATTTCCGGTGCCTGGATCGCGAAGAACATTGGTGTGACCTACACGACGGCGTGGCGGATGAAAGTTCGGCTTCGGCGGAACAAGAACAACGAGTTTCTCCAAGAGCTGGCCCGCCGCATCGTGCAGGGCGACATCCGAAGAACCGAGAATCTTCCTTCTGGTCTCCCCCCGGGGGCAGTCCCCCTGTAATTCGAGGCCGTGCCTCAAAAGTCCCTCACACTGTCCGCCCCGCTTCACAAGAGAGCCGATTGCCGCTGGGCACCGGCGGTCGGGGGCACGGGACTGTCTGGCGACCGAGCGATCAAGCCACGAGCCCGAACCCCGCCCTCCGCAGGAAAACACGCCCTGGAAGCCCCTATCAACCCGGCGTCCGGCGCAGTCAGAGAATCCACCGCGCAGACCCTCGATGGAATCATCCCCGGATTGACCGGAGGGGCAATCAATCACGCAGGGCGCTCTCGGCCGGCCAGAGCAATCACGATGGGGGCTCCACCGACGGCGCGGCAGAAGCCCGAGGCGGCAAAGAAACCCGGATACTAGAGATAGAAACCGCCCTGGACTTCACCCCCGTCCCGCCCCTTTGAACCCATCCCCGATGCCGCCGAGCCCGTGATCCAGAGCCCCCCTCTCAACCTCGGTACGCGCCCTCACCCTCCGCGCAACGCACCCTGTACGCAGGCCCATCCCCGTGGTACGCACTTTTTCCTCGACCCTGGTCCCTCCCGCCCGGTCGGCCCTTTCAGGCCTCCCGCCGCCAGCCCTCGACCCCCGCCTCAGCCGCATTGGAGCGCCTCTGGGCCGCTGGGCGAGGGCCCGGACGGCAGCGGAATGGTCAGGTGACAACACGTCTGTGGATGGCGAGGGACCCGGTTTTAGAACGCCTCTTGCGTACCGGTACGCGCCAAGCGCACCGTGGCGGGGACCAGCCAGGCGTTGATGCGGTAGCCGTTCAGGGCGAGGCTGGAGGCCGGGGAGAACGTCACCCGTTCTCCGACACCCCGACCGAGATCTCGGGGGTGGAGGGCGTGGACACCACGTCGAAAGACAGGAGGGAGAGATTGAGGGGCGGATCAGCTCCAGGTCGAAGGTCCCCACGGGAGGAGAATCGCTGACCACTTGATAGAGGCCGCCGGCTTTTTGGATCGTCCCCGAAGAGGTCGAGAAGCGGGTGCTCTTGATATTGATCTGGCCCGATTCCGCCCTCTCCCGCAGGGTGGCGGAGGCAGAGTCGACCCTGACCGAGCCGGTGGTCCTGGCCTGGTCCGTCCCAGGAAGTCCGAGACCAGGAAGCGGGCGGCGAGGTCCGGGGAAGGGACGCGGAAGGCCCTCTGCCGGCGGCCGTTCAGGGCGGAGAGGCGCTTCTGGACTTCGAGCAGGGTTTCTAGCTGGATGCCGGACAGGGACTCGATGACCTCTTGGCCCCGCGCGCGGAGCTCTTCCAGATTCCCTACCATCTGGGAGCGGCTGCCTTGGTCTCCACAAAGGGATTCATTTCTCTTCGGCCTCCCAGAAGCGCCGGCGAGGCTCCTCAGCTTGTATGTTATTTAATTAGATCACGATGCACTTGAGAGCGCACCTTCGGGCCCGCCCCGGCCCAGGCAAAAGGCTGCGGTTGGGCGGGGTTCCCGACCAGGTAAATCCGGAGGGCTTCTTCCAAGGCTCCGAGACCCCTCAAGCTCCTTCCTCGGACCCGGCTCAGCTCTCCCAGCCACATTCCCACCCAGTTTAGCCACGAGCCCCCAGCCGGCGTGGGGTGAAGGCGAAAGCGTCGGCGTCGCTCGAGCCAGGCCCGAGCATAAGCCTGGGGATGAGTGCCCTCTCGGTTGACGATCATGTGCAGGGGCCAAGCGCCGGGGAACCTTCGCTCGAGCCGGCGCAGAAAACTCAAGAACCCCTGCTCGCGGGCTCGCTTCCGGCTGTCGCCCACCACGGTGCGCTCCAAGTCTTGCAAGGCCTTGCATAGCCCGGCGAGGCTGGCCAGCTTCCCTTCCGCAGTGAAGCCCCAGTCCTGGCTCTGCTGCCGGGTGAGGCGGTGGGGGACCCTGTCCCAAGCGAGCACGAACACCTTGTCAGGAGGATTCAAGTAGAGTCCCACTACCTCGCGGTCGGTGCCCTGCACACCCTGAAGGCGACCGGCTAGGCGCGGCTTCAGCCCATAGAGATCCCAGATTCTCTGGACAGTCGCCGGGCTGACCCCTTGGGCTCGCGCCAGGCTCTGGATAGTCCAACGCCGGCCCTCGGGAGGTCGAGTGTGGAGCGTGGCCTCGACGATCTGCCGCACCTTGCGGGCGGTGATCCGTCGCTTGGGTCCTCGCCCTGGAGCGGTGGCCGTCAGGGCGGTGAGACCGCCCTCGTGGAAGCGCCGCCTCCAGAACAACACCGTCACCAGCGTGGTGCGCAGGGCACGGGCAACGCCCCGGCTGGAGACCCCGGCCGAGGCCAGCAGGATGAGGCGGGCTCGGAAGGCCACCTTGGCGGGGCGTCTGGGGGGCGTCGCGCCAAGCCTCCAGAATGCGTCGCTGTTCCGGGGTCAGGGGGAGGGGGGTGGCCGCCCGGGCCATAGAGCG
>QHZK01000490.1 GCA_003224635.1 Acidobacteriota bacterium
CCGCTGCTTTAAGTCAATCACCAAGGCTGCGGACGCCTGGTCGACGCCCTTCGATTGCAGCGCGATGTCCCGGGGCAGGTCGCCGTGCTGGTCCCAGCCCCGGTGATAGAGCTGGATGAACCGCACGCCGCGCTCGGCGAGTCGCCGGGCCAGCAGGCAGTTCGCCGCATAAGTCCCAGGCTTCTTCGAGTCCGGACCATAGAGCTCAAAAATGTGTTCGGGCTCCTTCGACAGGTCCATCAGCTCGGGGACCGAGGTCTGCATTCGATAGGCCATTTCGTACTGCGCCACGCGCGCGTCAATCTCCGGATCGCCGTATTCCTCGGCCAGCATCCGGTTGAGCTTGGCAATCCCGTCCAGCATCCGCCGCCGCGTGGTGGGAGAGATTCCCGGCGGGTTCGACAAATAGAGCACCGGATCGCCGCTGGCCAGGAACTTCACTCCCTGGTACTTCGACGGCAGGAAGCCGCCACCCCACAGCCGCGAGAACAGAGGCTGGTCAGGATTAAGCGCGTTGGCCTGCGAGACCAGCACCACGAAGGCGGGCAGGTTTTGATTGTCGCTGCCCAAGCCGTAGCTCACCCACGCCCCCATGCTGGGACGGCCAGGCTGCTGGCTTCCGGTCTGGATGAAAGTGATGGCCGGGTCGTGGTTGATGGCCTCGGTGTTCGCCGTTTTGATGATGGCGATGTCGTCTACGATTTTCGTGTGATGCGGCAGCAGCTCGCTGATCCAGGCGCCGGATTTGCCTGCCTGCTTGAACTTGAAGGTCGAAGCCGCCACCGGAAACGAGGCCTGGCCGGACGTCATGCCGGTGATGCGCTGGCCCATGCGCACCGTCGCCGGCAATTCGGTCCCTTGCAGCTTTTCGAGCTGCGGCTTGTAGTCGAAGAGCTCCATCTGCGACGGCGCCCCCGACTGGTGGAGAAAGATCACCCGCTTGGCCTTGGGCGGAAAGTGGGGCAGACCCAGAAGGCCGCCAGTCTTCGGGTCTCTCGGCTCAGCGGCATATCCGTCCAAGGTCAAGAGCGATGCCAACGCCGGGATCCCAATGCCCGCGCGCCTGACGCTTTTGGCGAAGAACAAGCGCCGCGTCATCCTTAGTGCGAGTTCGTTTCGCAGGCTCATGGCTTACACCTCGATTTCGGAGTGCGGAAGCTTGCTTCCGCTTTGCTCTTCCGACCTTGGCGGTGGCACAGCCAACCAAAGCGGAAGCAAGCTTCCGCAATCCAAAGTTCATTCCTTGGTGATCGTCTCATCCAGGTTCAGAATCATGCTGGCCACAGTCGTCCACGCGGCCAGCTCGCTCTTGTCCAGCTTGGGATTGGACTTGGACTCGCCCACTCGGACGAGCTTCGCCGAGTCATCCGCGTGACGGCGATAATCGGCCACTTCCTGCTGTGCGGTTTCGACGAGAACACCCAGTTCCCCAGGTTTCGGATCTCGATCCGTGGCGAGGCGGAAAGCGAACTTGACGCGGTCCGCCGGGTCCGGACCGGCTTCGGTGAGCGCGCGCTGGGCCAGGGCGCGCGCCGCCTCCACGTACGTCGGATCGTTCATCAGCACCAGCGCCTGCAGCGGCGTATTGGTCCGCGACCGCCGCGCCGCGCACTTCTCGCGGTCCGGGGCGTCGAAGATCGTCAGCGTCGGCGGCGGGGCGGTGCGCTTCCAGACGTTGTACATGCTCCGCCGGTAGAGGTCTTTGCCGTGCTCCTGCTCGTAGGTCTGGGCGGAGAAAACGTCGCCGTAGGCCAGCTCTTCCCACAGACCCTTGGGTTGATAGGGGTAAACGCTGGGACCGCCAATCTCAGGACTCAGAAGACCGCTGATGGCGAGCGCGTTGTCGCGCACCGTCTCGGCAGGCAGCCGGAAGCGCGGACCGCGAGCCAGCAGCCGGTTCTCAGGGTCCTTTTCGAGCAACTCGGGCGTGACGCGCGAGGACTGCCTGTACGTTGCCGAGGTGACGATCAGACGCTGCATCGCCTTGACGTTCCAGCCCGTGCGGAGGAACTCCGTGGCCAGCCAGTCCAGCAGCTCGGGATGGCTGGGCGGTTCGCCTTGCGTGCCGAAGTCCTCGGCAGTCTTGACCAGGCCAGCGCCGAAGTAGTTTTGCCAGTAGCGATTGACGGCCACGCGCGCCGTCAGCGAGTTGGTTGGGTCTACCAGCCATTTCGCCAGCCCCAGCCGGTTGCGGGGCAGGTCCTTCGCCATAGGCGGCAGGCACGAAGGAACGCCGGGCGTGACTTTTTCGCCGTGGTTGCGATAGTCGCCACGCCCGAGCACAAACGTCTCGCGCGGCTTCTTCGCCTCGCGCATCACCATCGCGGTCGGGATGCTCTTCTCGAGCTTCTCCTTGCGGGTTCTCAGGTCTTTCAGCTCGGCATAGAGCTTACGGTATCGTGCGGGCGCGTCGTAACTCAAAAAGTATTCGCTGAGCTTCGCCTGCCGCGCCGCCTCGGCCTGTGCTTCCTTATCCTCTTTGGCCTCCGTCTTGGGCTTGCCGCTGGGTTGCTCCTCTCCTTCGTCGTCGGTTTTCGGCTTTTCCGGCTTCAGCATCGGGATTTCTTTGGGAGACTTACCCGCGGCCTCAGCCAGCAGGGTACGCGCCGGCAGGTGAATCGACAGGCTCTCGACCTCGGTCTTGGTCAACTGGCGGTTGTAGATACGCAGGTCATCGATCTGCCCTTTGTAGGGAGAACCGGTCCCCTTGTTGCCAATCTCAAACGAAGCGGCAGTCTGGATCGTCCCCGTCAGGCGGTCGCGCAGCACTTCGAGCGGAGTAGGCTTGTCGTCCACGTACAGCTTCAGTCCCGCGGCCTTGCCCGAGCCATCGTAGTTCACCGTGACGTGGTGCCACTTGCCTCCGAAGTATCCCAGGGCCAATCGCTCTTTCGTCCTGACTTCGATGGCGTTCTCAGGCCACTGGTGAATCAAGCGCACGATCAGGTGCGAGCCGCGCGTCAACTCGGCGACGCGCGTGGTGTCATCGAGCAGAACTTCATACCCGCGATGGCTCGCCGACGGCTCAACCTTCTGGAGGATAGTCACTTCCTTTGCCGAACCCATCAGGAACCAGAAGGCCACTGAAAATGGCGTTGCGCGGTCAAAAGCCCCGACGTTGCCGAAGTCGACCTCGGTCTCGCCGCCAAATTCGGCGGCCCGGCCGACCTGCCCGTCTCCGTAACTCACCTCGCCTCGCACGACCCTGCCGTGATGGTAGCTGCCCGACGTGTCTGCCAGATGGCCGTCGAATTCCCAGTGGGCCGCAAGGCCCGCCCGCGGCGGCTGCGGCATAGTCGTCAGGCGCGCCTTCTCCCATTGGGCCTGAAGCGCCACGATATCTTTCTCCGGCAGGGCCTTCAGCGTCTCCGCAATCTTGGTGTTGAGCTCCTCGCGCTGCTGTTGCTGCTCGGGCGACGGGAGTTCGAGCACCGGCGCCGCATTGCCCGTCACCCCGTCGAGGCCTTTTTCCGGAATCGTGTTGAAGAAGGCGTAGAACTGATAAAACTCGCGCTGCTTGATGGGGTCGTACTTGTGATCGTGGCAGCGGGCGCAGCCCAGCGTCAGGCCCAGCCAAGCCGCAGCCGTCGTACTGACGCGGTCCACCACGTATTCCGTCTGATATTCATCGGGAATCGCCCCGCCCTCGAAGTTGATCATGTGGTTGCGATTGAACCCGGTGGCAATCTTCTGGTCGAGCGTGGCGTTGGGCAAGAGATCCCCCGCCAGTTGGTCGATCGTGAACTCGTCATAGGGCATGTTCCGGTTGTAGGCGTTGATCACCCAATCGCGCCAGCGCCACATGTGGCGCAAGCTGTCGATATGGTATCCGTGAGTGTCGGCATAGCGCGCCAGATCGAGCCATTGCATGGCCATGCGCTCGCCGTAGTGAGGCGAATTCAAAAACTGGTCGACGCGCTTCTCGTAGGCGTCGGGGGAGTTGTCAGCCAGGAACGAATCGAGATCGGCAGGCGTCGGCGGAAGACCTGTCAGGTCGAGCGCCACCCTCCGGAGCAAAGTCGCTTTGTCGGCCTCGGGCGACGGCTTGAGTCCTTCAGACTCGAGGCGGGCGAGCACGAAATTGTCGATCGGATTGCGCGGCCACGACTGGCCCTTCACTTGGGGCGTTGCGGGCCGGTTGGGCGGCACAAATGCCCAGTGCACTCGCCATTGCGCGCCCTGGTCGATCCACTGGCGGATCAACTCGACCTGCTGGGGCGTCAGACTTCTGTTCGAGTAGACCGGAGGCATGCGGAACCCTGCGTCCTTGGAGCTGACCCTCAGGTAGAGCTTGCTCGCGGCGCTCTTGCCGGCAACGATGACCTGGTACCCGCCACGGTCCGCGAACATCCCCTCCTTCGTATCCAACCGCAGTTTTGCCTGCCGCGCTTGCTCGTCCGGGCCGTGGCAGGCAAAGCAATTGTCCGAGAGAATGGGGCGAATTTCGCGATCGAAGTCTACGGGTCTTTCTTTGGCAGTCGCCGCACTGCTCTGAGCCGCCGCGGTTGGAGGAGGCGGGGTCGCCGGAGCCTGCGCCTGGGCGTCCGCAGCACTCGCTTGCGGCGTGGCAGCGGACAGAGCCCCTTCGCCGGGAGCCGGACCCGGAGCGCCAGCGTCGATCCACACTTTGATGGCTGTGATGTCCGCGGCGGGAAGCGGCTCCAAGCCAAAGGGCATACGCGGCTGGACCTTTCCTTCCAGCATCAGCACCAGCCGGCTTTCACTGCTCTTGCCCGGAACGATCACCGGCCCGTGCCCTCCGCCTTTCACAAGTCCCTCATACGACTCCATCACCAGCCCACCCATCTTTGAGGCGCTGCCATGACAGGGGAAGCATTTCTGGCGAAGAACAGGCTCAACTTGCCCTGTGTAGGTTGGCGGCGAAGCTGGCGGCTGCGTTTGAGGCTCGAGCGCACTGCCAGGCGAGCCCCCTACAAGCCAGATGAGTAAGGACGGCGCGCCTAGAAGCGCGGCGAGGGTCGCAGCGGTTCGAA
>QHZK01000491.1 GCA_003224635.1 Acidobacteriota bacterium
AAGCCAACTGCCAAAACTCCCATTCATCTCCCGTCGACTCGTTCCACAGAATGATTTGCGCATCGGTACCCGCCGCTGCCTGTGCGCCACTGGGGATCGGCGCCCTCACCGTTCCACCACTCTGCACCGTTGCCTCGCAGGTATTGCAGGACCATGCTTTGAATGAGCCGGAGATTGAAACGGATCGAAGCGGTGTCGCGCTGTCTACTCTATACACGGGAAAAGAATATTGTGTCGGATCTGATCCGAACGAGCCGGTGAGGCCCGAAATGTAACTACTGCTCTGAGCACTGACGACCGGATTCGCGGGAATGGGAGTGTTCCACGGGCTCGTCTTGGCGTAAGGAAGAGCGCCCGACTGCCCGGAACCCTGCGAGGCGGACAGCAGCACGCCCAGGACTGACAGAACAAAGAACGGATGCAACCCTTTCGTCGACAAGGTCTGCCTCCTTAACGAGTTATTCCTCGTCCCTGACGCCGCCTTCGAAAGGCTCCGCCAGAGGCAAGGAAAACACCAAATCCGTTTGTTACTTGGCCGCGCGACCCGAAAGAGAAGTCGTTCTTTCTTAGCGGCGCCGGTCGTCTAATGCTGGAGTACCAGGCGTTTGACGTTCACCGAATTCGGTAAGCGTCGTTTTTCCTTTCGCGACAAAAGGAACGGCCCGCCAAGACAAAACTCTTCTGTCCCACCCCAACCGGGCACGAGAGAGCGGGACGGTGATGAATGCGAGCAAACCCGGCACGTAGCGCGGATTCCGGTGGCTGGTCTGTCCTAAACGGCGAGGTCCGCGCTACGCGGCTTCTAGCCTGCAGTCACTTCAGGGGCAACTTGCTTAATGACGCGGATTGAGATGAGGAGATCCGTACGAGAGGAAGCAGTGCAGGAGGTGAGCAGACTCTCGTGCGGACGGAGTGGCAATCGAACGGAACGCCCGGGGCGAAGGCCCTTGTCCTGCCACCCCGGCGAGAGCTCGCTTGCTGATAGGACCAAGCGGGAAGGGTCGAACTGACCCAAGTCCATACAGTAACATCCCTAGTCCCCCGTCCCGCTGTCAGAGAGCCGCCCAAACAAGCACGCTCTATATCACCGCAGCGTGGTGTCGTCAAGCGAAATTATTTGGGTAATGTTAATGACGGATCATTGACGTAAAAACCCGTATCTTACCTCCTGAGAACGCTTTACAGCGAAAGGCTCTGTCACCCGGCTATCCCCCGGCTGACCTCATCCCGGTCGGCCTTGACTCTCACGCGTTGGCCGCGCCTCGACCGTGATTAAGCCCGCATCGAGTGTAATAAGCCGAGTGTAATAAGATGGAGCGTCCCGGCTGAGGCAGGCCGGCCCTTCGACGTTTGGCGAATCCAGGTTTCCAAAGGGCAGGGATACAGCTTATGGAGGGATACAGCTTATGAACGAAAGACGGGCGCGCAGCCTTGTCCTCCTGGCGATGGCCGCGCCCTTGGCCTGGTTAGCGGGCGTTGCTCCGGCCCGCGCCCAGGAAAAGACGCTCTGGCAAATCGGCAATTTCGATCAGTCGTCCGAAGAATTTGGATCGCGTATTCGTTTTGGTCCCTCCGCAACGGCCCAGGCGGCCCCTGTCTACTGGGTAGGGAGGAGCGACTGGAAAAAAGACTGGCCGGCCTTCCACCCAGGCTCGGCGAACGGACTGGCCGGCGGCCGCGAGCATCCCTTCACGGTGATCTTCTCGCTGGATGGGCCGCCGAGCGGCCTTTACACGCTGACAGTCGCGCTGCTGCCCTATATGCCGCGCCGTCCCAACCTGCGCGTGGAAATCAATGGCTTCCGTGGGCTGTTCTATCTTCGGCCCCGCCTAACCTATGACCTCGGCGATCCTGCTGCCGCCTTCGTGCCCCAATATTCGTTCGAGCAGCTTAACATCGACCTTCCTACCCGTGATCTCCAGCAGGGCGACAACAAACTCATCCTGACCGCCGTCGATGATCCGCCCGCGCCGGAAGGTTCCTACGGGACGGCGGGCGTTGGCGTCTCGGGGATTTTCTACGACGCCCTGCGTCTGACTTGGGACGCTGTCAGAGAATTTTCGCCCGCCGAGATTCGAGCCTCCGCCGCCCCCACGGTCTTCTACCGGCAAGCGGGAACCGGTTTGGCAGGAACTGGTTTGGCGGAAACGGTCGAGGCCGTCGTGCGGCTCAACCAAAAGGTGTCGAAGGGGCGCGTCGAGCTCGAGCTGAACGGTCAGCGCTACTCGGCGAATCTCTCGCCGTCTGACGACTTCGGCGAGCAGCTGGTTGACTTTGACGTGCCCGAGTGGTCGGGCGCCGCGCAGGGACGGCTGCGCGTGGAGGCCGGCGGCAATCGCGCTTTCGAGGTGACGCTCACGCCCGAGCGCAAGTGGACGGTCTTTGTGGTCCCGCACACGCACCTCGACGTCGGCTACACCGACTTTCAGAGTAAGGTGGCCGAGGCGCAGTCGCGGGTCCTCAGCCAGGCTGCCGATCTGATCCGGCAAGATCCTGACTTCAGGTTCTCGACCGACGCGTCATGGGACCTCGAACAGTTCCTCGCGACGCGCGCGAACGACAAGCAGGACGAAATTCTGAACCTGGTTCGTCAGGGTAAGCTCGGCGTTCCTGCGCAATATTGCAACCTGCTCACCGGGTATGCGTCGCTCGAAACGCTTTACCGGTCGCTTTACCCATCGAAAGATCTCGCGCGCCGCTACGGCCTGCCCTTTGATTACGCGAACATCACCGACGTGCCGTCGTATTCGGGAGCGTACCCCTCGGTGCTCGCGAGCGCCGGCGTCAAGTATTGGGTCGCCG
>QHZK01000494.1 GCA_003224635.1 Acidobacteriota bacterium
CACTTCAGCGCGGCGCGTCAGCAGGGATATGCGTCCTGCCTCACGCAGGTACGTGCGCACGACATCGCTGGGGACTTCAGCCGCCCCTGGCGCTAAATCGAGGTCGCGATTTTTGAAGGGGTCTTGCACATCGAACTCCTCTGGTGCTGTTTCAAGGTCAGCGCGGGCTGAACGGCGGCCTTATTACCGAACGGAGTCTGGAAGTCCCAGGCCAGTCCGACTGCCTGAAGCAAACGGATGAGCCCTCAGACAGGATCGATTTCCGAGAACCTCATCGAACGTTTCCGAGTAGAGAGGCGGAGCCAATTGGGGCGCAATCCAGCGACGCGGGGTCAAGTGACAGGCTTTTTCTTGGGTGCCTCATGCTCAACCACAGCGAAAGCCGTTAGAGAGGTGACAAACCTTTTTACCCCGACGGTCTGAAAATACACAATCGTCTGACTGCCGTCACGTTCGAGTATCGTGCCCCACCCGTATTTGGAATGGCGAACGTATTGCCCTTCCTTCAGTTTCACTGGCTTCCCCTTTATCTAATAGTCGCGTCTGCGGTCGGAGCGACCGCGATAACCACCGCCGCCCTGGGGTCGCGAGAAGCCCGGCCGCTGCGGGCGAGCCTCGTTGACGGTCAAGGTGCGCCCCTCGAGAGCCTGGCCGTTCAACCCCGCGACCGCTCGCTGCAGGTCTTCGCCTTCGGCCAGTTCGACAAAGCCGAATCCTCGCGCCTGACCCGTCAGCTTGTCGCGAATCACCACCGCCGATGCTACCTGGAAGCCCGCGTTGATTACAAAATCGTTGAGGGCACTGTCCGTGGTGCTATGCGGAAGATTGCCCACGTAAAGTTTAGAAGCCATTTGATCCTCCAAGGAAGGGCGACCCCTGCGGTCCGCCCGGCTAACCTACGCTTGCTTGGGAGGCCACCGAACGCGCTTGAGTGCGTACCCCGTCTATGTGGCCGAACAGCCGAAGCGGGATCACCTGCACTAGTTTCTGCGCAGCCGGGCTATACAGCTTTGGACCTTGAGTTCGGTGAGGTTCAGCTTGCTTGCGATGTCGGCGTCACTCGCGCCCTGGCCCAGGCGAACATACCTCTTGGGCACCAGGAGAATACAGAGACGTATTCTCGTGGTAAGCTGTTCGCGGTCTGCGCGTTAAGGGCGAAAGCTCGGTTTGTTCACAAGCCGGGCCTGCTCTTGGGCGGCGTGGTCTTCCTCTGCCTGCTTCTTTTGACGTGCAATTTCTCGTTGCGGAGCCTCTCGCTCGTCCAGCCGGATCGCTTCGACGATGGCCGCCCCGGCCAGCGCATCAAGGCGTTTCGAAAGAACCAGGATTCCAAAAGTAGGCTGGTAGGAGGAACGGAAGAGATTGAACGAGTACTGCGAGTCCTCCCAACGCGCGATGACCTTCTCGCTGTCGTTATAGACCTGGAACGAAGAGAAGAGGATGATCTTCGCATCAGGCCTGGTTGCAGTTCCGTACTTCGCCGAAATAGCTCCGACCATGTCCTCGTCGGTCAGCCCCTCGGTCTTCTGCTGATCATAGTTGACCACCATTCGAAACAGCTCGCCGTTGTAAAAGCTGAAGAGGACCTCCTTAACCGGGTCCCCTTGTGGCGAAGAGCCGATAGAGCGCGAGGGCCGCCATTCGAGTTCTTGAATCACCGCCGGGCGTTGGTGGATCACCCTCGCCTCAGACGGTTTCACGTCTGCTTGTTTCGCCACCGCGAGCAGGCTCATGCCAAATTGAAACTCCCGGTACCTGGAAAGGTCGGGCGTATCAATCCAAGGCGCAGAAACCGGGTCGGCTGGGAGCGAAAAGGCGAGAAGGCTTGGGGGTTGCAACGCCAATTCTTGGATCACTGGCGACCGCTGGAGCATCAACTTGGCCTCAGCAGGTTTCGCATCTTCCGCACAAATCAAAGACGCCGCCGACAGCACGGCCCAGGACATTGAAACTACCAGGATACGAGCGCTGATCATGGGTCTCCTCCTTACGGGACTTAACGCTTTACCATACGATTACAAGGTGCGTTCAACTCGATAGGAGCCAGCCCGACTGGCGCCGTTCATTCGGCTCGGCGGTCATCGACCCGACGCTGCTTTCTTTGCGACCGGCTGGCGCGGGTAGTGCTGTTCTAAGTATTCGGCGACGTCTCGCCCTCTGATGCTCAGGTGGTGGCCCTCAGTGCGCGATTCTTGTGTTTCCGCCCCCAGTTCTCGCTTCAATCGGTCAAAGCAGATGTCCGGACCATCCTGGAGTTTTAAACCGGACGGGCGAAACGCCTCGGATTGAACTTGGACGCTGAATTCGCGTTTCTCCTTGGTGTCGAGCACGTCATAGTTATAGATTCGAGAGCTCCCTGCAACATTGCAACCTACATACTGGATGTACATGCTAGAATCCTTTCTTGGCCCTGCGAGCGCTGAACACGGCTAGCCCCACCGACACTGCCGGTCCGCTCGACCCTCAACGGCCAAAGGTTGGTTTCATTTTTCTTCGGAGACCGGCACTCGTCGTTTTGTATCCAGTGCCTTTTCCGCAATTCTCGAGAACGAATGCCTTCGATAAACTTAGGTCACACGCTGTCGCAGAGATCCGACACGCCTATGCTTTAAACGGAGATCCGGTTTATTGACCAGAACCTGCTGGCTGATCGTCGGGCGCCACGGGCTGCCGCTCGGCCCATGCTGCCCGGCCAGGGCGGCCCCAATCCGAACGATGTGGCGAGCATCATGCGGCGCAGGTTCCGCTTCCGTGGCTTCTCGGGAGGGGCAGAACTATTAGGCTGCCGCTGCGGCCTGTCCTATCCGTGCATGCCCAGCAAAAGTGCTCAAGACTCAACGGTCGCTCAGGCTCGCTATGGTTCGATTCATCGAAGGTGTTGAGCACGCCGCAATGGGG
>QHZK01000484.1 GCA_003224635.1 Acidobacteriota bacterium
TCCACCCTGATCCGCGAGTTCGAAAAGCAGGACGGGCCCGTGGTCTCCGTGGCTTTCAGTCCGGGCGGCCAGTGGGTCGCCGTGGGCGGTTCGACCGACGAGGTCCGGGTCTACAAGACGGACACCGGCGAGCGGGTGGCGAGCTTCAAAGGCCATGAAGGTGGGGTCTATTCTCTGGTTTTTGCGCCTGACGGTGGACACATGGCAGCGGCGGGATTCGACGGCATGGTGCGAATCTACGACGTCAAAGCCGGGCGCCTTGCCAAAGCCTTCTTGCCGGTGCCGCTCGAGAAGGAGACTGCGGTTTCGATTAAGTAGCGGCCCACTTCCGCTGAGGCGCTGAGACGCCCAAGAAGACGAAGAAGCCATGATTGACGGAGACCGATCATCGTCACTGAGCCAGCGCTTCGAACGGGCTTCGCGCCGCCCGCCGGGAAGCGCGAACCTCGGACCCCGGCTTCGTTCGCTGGTGACTCGATGCCTTAGGCCAGGTTTGCTCTTCCTTATGGCGGTGATTGCGGCCCGGCCGCTCTCCGCCGTCGAGCCTGTCCTCAAAGATGTCGAGCCGCGAGGCGGCCAGCGCGGCAAAGCGTTCACTCTGACACTCAAGGGTGAGGGCCTCGCGACCGGCGCCGATCTCATCACCAATTTGCCGGGCACGGTTTCGAAGCTCGCGCCACCGAGGGACGTCGAGACGCCTGACACGGTGTTGTCCTACCTGATTCAAATCCCGGAGGACGCCGCGCCGGGCGCGTATCCCTTGCGGGTTCGCACCGCGGACGGTCTTTCGAATGTGCTGATCTTCACCGTCAGCGACCTGCCCGAGATTCCCGAGAAGGAGCCCAACGATTCGATCGCCCAGGCGCAGCCGCTCACCATCCCAGTGGCCGTCAGCGGCACTCTGAAGGGGCAGGACCAGGACTTCTTCAGCATCACTGCGACATCTCGCGAGCGGCTGGTGATCGAAGTGGAGGCCCGGCGCATCGGCTCGGCGATCGATCCGGCAGTCGAAGTGTTCGATTCCACCGGTCGTCAGATGGCGGAGAATGACGACGCCCCGGGCCTCGGAGTGGACTCACGCCTCGACCTGACGTTTCCCAGGGCAGGAAAGTACTACGTGTCGGTGCACGATTCGAAGTTCAGCGAGCAGCCGGAGAACTTCTACCGGCTTAAGATCGGCTCCTACGCCTATGCGGACGGAATCTTCCCGCTGGGCTGGCAGCGCGGCAAGAGCGTCGCGGTGACGCTGTTTGGTGGAAACCTTGTAAGCCCGGTAGTGGTCTACCCCAACCTGAACGCTCCGGAGGGGCGGGAAACGGTCGCGGTAAACCTTCCCGGGCCCAGACCCGCCGGCAGTCTGCCTTTCCAATTCCGCCTCAGCGACCTCCCGGAGACGCTGGCCGGGGCGCCGGGCTCGGCCGGGGAACTCCCGCCATCGACCGTCGTGAACGGACGCCTCCTGAAGCTCGGCGAGGTTGACCGCTACAAACTCAAGGTCTCGCCCGGCGAGAAGTGGATCATCGACCTCCAATCGGCGACGCTGGGCACTTCACAGCTTTACGGATCGCTCGCCGTCTACGATGCCCAGGGCAAGAGGCTCGAGGCCAAGGATGTGAGCGGCGGTGCCGATCCCAAGCTCGCCTTCACCGCGCCCGACAAAGTGCGGGAGGTCACACTGGCGGTCAGCGACCTGCGCGGTCAGGGCGGACCGGCGTACGGCTACCGGCTGGTCGCCCCGCCTTACGTTAACGTCCCGGCGCGCGGCACCGCCGCCATCAAGGTGATCGCGGAGAGACACGGTTACGACGGCCCGATCCGGCTGAGCATCCCCGGCCTCCCCAGTGATTTCACCCTGGCAGGGGGAAACATCGCGGCCGAGGTGCTGGACTACGAGGGGAAGCGCGAACCGAGCACCGTGGGATTTGTGACGCTCACCGCCAAGCCGGACACGAAGCCGCTCACCGCCGAATTGTCGATCTGGGGAGAGGGTGGAACGGCGGAGCACCCGATTCGCCGCCGGGCGGTGGGACCGGGGCTGATGTTCATCGTTAACGGCGAGGAGATGATCAACCTCACCGGTGACTCTATTCCCACCAAGCCGACCACCTATCCGTGGCTGGGGATCGACCTGCCCGTGGCCCTCGGCGCACCACTGCCCGCCGCGCTCGAGGTGGCGGACCGCAACGTTCGCGAGGTGCAGGGAATGGACTATCCAATCGCGTACAAGGTGGTGAAGCAAGGCGCCGGGATCGTGACGAAAAATGTCGGCGGGCTTGAACTCCCCACGGTCAAGGACCTCGGCATTGAGAACAAGCATGACCTTAAAGGAGTGGAGGAGGGCAAGCTCGTGCTGGGTTCCTCGCTCGACACACCGCTGGTGAAGTTCGATCTGGTCGCGAGCGCGAGCCTGGAGGTGAACGGGAAAGAGCAGACGATCGTGGCCCCGGCGGTGAGCGTCGAGCTGGTGCGCGCTTACGTCCTCGAACTCAAGTCCCAGCGCGTAGAGCTGAAAGGCGGCGGCAAGGTTGAGCTGGCCGGCGTCGTCCGCCGCGAGCCGGTTTTCACGGGCACGGTGAAGATCAACCTGGGTGACCCGCCGGACAAGGTGTCATGCACGCCGGCCGAGGTCCCGAACGGGAAGTCCGAGTTCAGCCTGACCTGCGAGGCTGCGCCGGGTGTCCAAGAGGGCGATTTTGAGGTACACTTGGTCTCGTCGGCGACCATCCCGGGGCGCACCGACAAAAGGGAATATACCTTTCCCCCCGTGGCGGCGCGGATGATCATCGCAGGGGAGAAAGTGGCTCAGACCGTGGCCAGCCAGACTCGTTGATCGAGAAAGGCTCGAGAGGGTTTTCGGGCGCAACGCGAAGAGCGCCAAGAGCCCAAGAGGAAGAGAATTCGGCTCGCAAACGAGGTTTGACGATGACCTACAGAATCCGGGCAAACCGCCGGTTCCAGATCCTGGGCGTCGCCGCACAGCTGACGCTGGCGGCAGGGATTGCGCTCGCGGGCGAAGACACCAAGCCGGCCGCAGCGGAAGCCAAGCTGCTGGCGGCGTATAAAGTGACGGCGATTCGGCTCATCCCGTCCGAGCTCGTCTTCTCGAGCGCCAGCGAATATCGCAAGGTCCTGGTCATCGGAAAAACGGACCAGTCGAACGAGATTGATCTTACGCGCACGGCCAAGCTGACTCCGGCCGGCGACTGCGTGCGGTTCGATGAAGACGGTTACCTGCATCCGGTCAAGGACGGCGAGACACGTATTGCGGTCTCGGCGGGCGGGCTCGAGGCGGAGATGCCCGTGACCGTGCGCGACCTCGAGAAGCCGCGCCCGGTCTCGTTCGTGCGCGACGTCGAGCCCATCCTGAACAAAGTCGGCTGCACCGCCGGGACCTGCCACGGCGCCGCCAAGGGGAAGAACGGCTTCAAGTTGTCTCTGCGCGGCTATGATCCGGAGTTTGACTACGACCGCCTGATCCACGACGTCTCCGGCCGCCGTTTCAATCGCGCCGATCCGGCTCGCAGCCTCATCCTGCTGAAGCCGACCGCCCAAGTGCCCCACGGCGGCGGCATGCGTTTTGACACCGATTCCCAGTATTACCGGACGATCCTGGCGTGGCTCTCCGAAGGCGTGCCCTTCGGCGACACCAAAGCGGCCGAAGTCGAGCGCCTCGAGGTGACGCCTTCGGACATCCTGATGCCCGAATCGGGACTCTCCCACCAGATCGTCGTGGTCGCCCACTACTCCGACGGCACCGCTCGGGACGTCACGCGCGAAGCTTCTTATACCAGCAACACGCCGAGCGTGGCCGAAGCTACGCAGGACGGCCTGCTGACGTCCGAGCGCAAGGGCGAAGCCGCGCTGCTGGTGCGTTACGAAGGAAACTTTGTCACCGTTTCGACCACCATTCTTTCGAGCAAGCCCGGCTTCCAGTGGGTCCAACTGCCGCAGCACAATTACATCGACGAGGCGGTCGACCAGAAGCTTCGCAAGCTGAGGATTCTGCCCTCACCGCCCGTGACCGACGCGGAGTTCCTCCGCCGCGTTTCCCTTGACCTCATCGGCGTGCCGCCCGCCACGGACGAAGTGGAAGCCTTCCTCAAGGACAAGACGCCCGAGCGGGAAAAGCGCGCCCGTCTGGTCGGGCAGTTGATGAAGCGGCCTGAGTACGTGGACCACTGGTCGCTGAAATGGGGCGACCTGCTCAAGAGCAATCGCAAGTTTCTGGGCCAGAAAGGCATGTGGCGCTTCCGCGACTGGGTACGCCAGTCCGTGGCCGAGAACAAGCCTTACAACCAGTTCGTATACGAGCTGCTCACGGCGCGGGGCAGCAACTACGACAATCCGGCCGCCAACTACTTCCTGATCGCCGACCAGCCCAACACCGAGATGGAGACCACGACGCAACTCTTCCTGGGCGTCCGTTTTGTCTGCGCGCACTGCCACGACCATCCCTTTGAGCAGTGGACGAACAAACAGTATTTCGAGCTGAGCGCGTTCTTTGCCCAAGTGGGCATTCGGGACGGGGCCCGCAGCCTGGAGAAGGTGGTTTATGACAAGGACGACGGGGAGATTGTGTTCCCGAAGACGGGACGCGTGGCGCCCGCGCACTTTCCCTATTTACAACCCGCCCACCTGACGGACGGCGAGGGACGGCGTCAACTTCTGGCGGAGTGGCTGACCTCGAAGAACAATCCTTACTTCGCCAAGGCGATCGTCAACCGGGTGTGGAGTTATTTCTTCGCCCGCGGCATCATCGACCCGGTGGATGACATCCGGTCGAGCAACCCGCCCATCAATCCCGAATTGCTC
>QHZK01000485.1 GCA_003224635.1 Acidobacteriota bacterium
TAGCTTGCCCGCGCCGACGGTTTGCGCGCGCTTTAGGCTCCGGCCCACCGCGCGAAAATCAAACGTCATCTCAGCGGCCGTCATGGTCTCCGTTTGCGTTGCCGGCTGGACCTTCACTGTGGCCCGAGCGGTCTTGGCTTCAGGAGGTCGGCCACCTCGAACAGCCTTAGGAGCGACGCTGGTAGCGGAAGAGTTTACACTGAGGCGAACATTACCTGAGGCGACGCCGCTTCTGGGCTCGGAATGCACTCCTTCGAACGTCATCTCAAACTGCTCGGCCTCGAGCCGGCTGACGCTCGGCTGCTTCCTATCGCCGCCGCCCCGCCGGGAGTCTGCCTGGAAGCCCCCTTCCGCCACGAGCTTTCGCAATTGCCCGCTGGCAGGGTCAAAAATTCCACGAGCTCTCTGGGCGCTCGCCTCAAGCGCCTCGGGGAGCGGTCCGCGCTCCCGCTGCACCTCGGAGCCTGGTAGCCACGGCACGCTTTCTGTGCCGTGGGCCGGCGGCCCGCTTTGTGTGCTGTGGGCCAGCGCCGGCTCGGACGACGGGGAGGCGCGGAGGGCTGCCCGTTCGGCTGAGCTCATGGAGGAATTGTCAGTGGTCTCGAAGCCGTGCACCCCATCCTCAAGGAGCATCTCAGTCAGCCGGTTGCGGCTGTCCAGGAAAACGGTCCCGCGTCCCGCCACAATCCTGCGGTTGCCCTGGGTCAGCTCGACCGGTCCCCGGAGCGCCACCTCTCGGCTGTCTTTGTCGTACCGCAGCCGCTGGGCCGTCAGCCACACGACACCAGCCTCCAGCCCCGGTCCAGCCGTGGCTTTGAAGGGTATGGTTGATTTGGGGTCATGGGCGGCCAGCGTCACGTTCTGGGCGGCAGGCTGGAGCTCCACTCGCACGTCTTTTTCAAGCTCGACCCAGCCGTCTTTCGTCGCGTAGGTCATGCCTAGGGCCGAACCAGAGACAGGCCCAGCCCTGAAACGAACTGGCGCGTCGCTCACCACAAGGGAGCCTTGCTGCCGGAAGGTCACGTTCGAGGTTTCAAGATACGCGGGCTGCCGCCCATTCGAGCCGCCGGGCGGCGGGTCCGCATTCAGTTCGATCTCCACCGACCCGCGGCTGGAAAAGTTCCCCGACTGCGGGTTGTACTCGGCGAGCCCCGTACGCAGAACGTCGTGGCGGTCGCCCTCGCGGCCGAAGACGTCCACCACCACGTCTTCTAGCTCGGTCGTGCCTCCCTGCTTCAAAGCCACCGTCCGGACGGCACGGACGGTGAAAATCCGGCGTCCTCCCTCGGAGCGGGTGAACGTGTAACCCGAGAGTTGCTGATTAACATTGCCGGGCAAAGCCGCCCGCGCGGGCAGCGATCGGTCTTGGCGGGAGCTCCGGAACCTGTAGGCCGCCACAACGACGAGGAGCGTTGCCGCGACCGTGCCCGCCAAGAGCCTGCCCGCCCAAATTCTGCCTACGCGCTTCTTTTGCGTACTCCCTCGTCCTTTCTCCCATTTCAGTTCGTCAGTAAGTCAGTTCGTCAGTGTTTCAGTCGTGGGCCGGTTAGTTCAGCTCGTGACTGACAAACTGACAGGCTGACTTAACTGCACGAACTGACAGACTGACTCACTGAAATACTGATTTACTGACGAACTCGCAAGTCCCTGACGCCCAGGTCGAGGCTGATTAGTCCATCGAACGTATTCTCGTCCACAGTGAACGCCAGGTCTAACTCTTGCCCACAATCCAGGCCCGGGTATTGCTGCACACCTCGCCACGCTACAGCGTCGCATGACCTCGATCCCTGCGACACTCTTAGTCTTAGATGCCTCTCTTTGAAGATTCGCAGGCCTGCGAGCCGGACCCCCCTTGAGGCAAACACGGGTGTGGTGTTCCCGAGTCCGTGCGGCTCGAGCGATTTCACTGCCTGATAGAAATTCCAGTTCAAGTCCGCCAGGTCGATCTCCGCGTCGACTCGCACCACAGGGTCGAGGTCGTCGGGCGAGAGCGCGTCTCGGGCGCAAGCCTCGAACGCCGTCTCGAGGTCAGGAATGCGGTCCGAGGGCAGGGTGAAACCCGCCGCCTGGGCGTGGCCGCCGTAGCGCGTAAACAGATCACCTGACCGCGTGAGGGCGTCGAGAAGGTGAAACCCCCGAATCGACCTTCCCGAGCCCTGACCGACTCCATTTTCGACGCCGATCACGAGCGCGGGACGGTGGTAGCGTTCGGCCACCCGCTGCGCCACAATGCCGATGACGCCCCGGTGCCATCCTTCGCCGGAAAACACGAGCGAGTAGCGCGACCGCCTTTCGGGCTGCTGCTCCATGAGCTCTGTGACGTGCCCCAGAATCTGCTCCTCCACCTGCTGCCGCTCGCTATTCAGACTGTCCAGGCGCTCGGCAATCTCGCGAGTCTTGCCGGTGTCGAGGACCGTAAACAGGTCGATCACGTCGCGCGCGCTTTCCATGCGCCCGGCGGCATTCAGGCGAGGGGCCAGGCGAAACCCGACGTCCCCCGCTGTGACCGGCCGGCCCCGAAGCCCGGCCACCTCGAGCAGAGCGCCGAGCCCCTGGTGCACGGGATCGCGCAGGCCCGCGAGACCGAAGTGCGCAATCACGCGGTTCTCCCCCAGGAGCGGGACTACATCCGCAATGGTACCGAGCGCGACGACTTTCAAGTAGGACCGCACGTGGCGGTCGGAGAGGCGCGGCCCGAGCAGCGCCTGGACGAGCTTGAAGGCGACGCCCACGCCGCTCAGGTTCTTCTCGGGATACCGGCAGTCGGCGCGGCGCGGGTTCAGAATCGCGCAGGCTGGGGGCAATTGACTATCCGGTAAGTGGTGGTCTGTAACGATGCAATCGACGTCCAGTTCCCGGGCGCGACCGATCACGTCGTGTTCGCGAATCCCTGTATCCACGCTGAGTATGACCCGGTAGCCGGCTGCCGCGGCCCGCTCAATGACGGGCACGCGCATCCCGTAGCCGTCCATCATACGATGCGGGATGAAGGTCTCGACCGTGGCGCCGAGCGCCCGAAGCGCGGTGAACAGCACCACCACCGCCATGGTCCCGTCAACGTCATAGTCGCCATAGATCAGGACCTTCTCCTGCCGGGCGATGGCCCGCCGCAGTCGCTCGACAGCAGTATCCATACCCGCCATGAGGTAAGGGTTGTGAAGTTGGCTTAAGCTGGGGTGAAGAAAGTGGTGGGCGGACTCGGGGTCTTCGATTCCTCGCAGGACCAGAAGGCGCGCCACCAAGGGCGGTATATTCAGCTCCTGGCAAAGGCGGTCAACCGCAGCCGA
>QHZK01000486.1 GCA_003224635.1 Acidobacteriota bacterium
CTCCAGCTCTCGGGCTTCGTCCGGTATCGGGATCGAGAATGAATCAGTCGCGGCGCCCATTCCAAGTAGTATACGAATCAGGGACCCCAAAAGACGCAGGCGGGGCTCACTTTTCTCGGCAGCCGTATTGGCCCGTCTCGGGTCGCCCAAAATGAAGCTGCCAGCTCGCATCATGCAACTGGAGGGGAGCGCCGTTGGGGCACTCGTGGAAGGCCTGAACCGGGAGGTCATAAAAGATCCTCACCTACGCGAGACGGCCGTAGGTTTCCGGGTCGTCTACGTCGAGCAGAATCCCTGCGTCGCCCACTTCCACGAACTGCGTCGCGTTGCGATACTTGCGGATGATGCTGTTCGCGCCCGCTTCGGGACTCAAGCCGAGCAGTTCGTCAAACAGAGCGCGGCCGATTAGCACGGGGTGGCCGCGCTGGCCTTTGAAGGTGGGAATCACGACCGGAGGTCTGGTAGCCCGGAAGGCAGCGATGAGCGCACTGACGACCTCGGCTGGGACGGCGGGATGGTCCACGAGGCAGAGCAGGACCGCTTCGAGGCTCATGCCCGCGCCGCTGTCAAGCGCTTTAAGTCCAGCTTGAAGGGATGACGTCTGCCCCTGGCGATAGTGGTGGTTGACGATCACGTCGACGCCTTTGAAGTCCACCGCGCGCTGGATTTCGTCGGCGTGGCGGCCCAGGACAACGGCCAGGCGAGTGACGCCCGCCTCACGAAGTGTGGCAAGGTTGGTTTCGATAAACGTGCGCCCGCGGTAGGTGAGCAGGGCTTTGTCTGTCCCCATGCGGGAGGACTCACCGGCAGCCAGGATCAAGCCTGCGATCATTGACGACTGCTCCGAGTCAGGCTGCCAAACAGAGCGACCAGTTAAATCCCTCACCCGGCGCTGCGCGCCACCCTCTCCCGCAAGGGGAGAGGGCACGATTGAAGCCTTCTCTCCCCTCGCCCCTCGCGGGAGAGGGGCAGGGGGTGAGGGCGCCTGTTGCTCAATTCTGCAGAGCCGAGGAGGGAAGACATCTCACGCCTCTCCGGCCCGCTGGCGACCGGCTGTCGTGTTATGTTGTGTCGTGGACCTTGGGCTTGTACGCCATCGAGGGTACCGACGGCGCAGCGTTGCGCCGCACGGCGATCATCTCCGCCACGACGGATACCGCGATTTCCTGGGGGGTCAGCGCCCCGATGTCTAGCCCCACCGGCGAATGCACCCGCTCGAGCTGTTCTAGGCGGACGCCCTCGCTCTCGAGGACCTTGGAAAACTCGATGAGCTTGCGCCTGCTCCCGATCATGCCGATGTAGCGCGCCGTGGTCGCGAGGGCCCAGCGCAGGCAGGCGAGGTCGCCCTTGTGGCCGCGCGTGGCAATCACCAGATAGGAGAACTCGATGATCTTCAGACGGGGAAAGACCTCCTCCCACGGCCCGGCGTGGGTTTCCGCGGCTTCCGGGAAACGCTCCCGGTTGGCGAACGCCTCGCGGTCGTCGACGATGACGGTGTCGAATCCGGCGATGTTGGCGACCTTCGAGACGGAGAGCGAGACGTGGCCGCCGCCGAAGAGATAAAGCGTCGGGGTGGCGAGGACAGGCTCGATGAAGATGTCGAGCGAGCCTCCGCAGACCAGGCCCTCGTCGTATTCGGGGTTCTGATTCAGGTTGAAGTGCAGGCGCCGGGGTTTCTCCTCGCGCATCACGTCCTGGGCCACGGACCACACCTCAGCCTCGACACAGCCGCCACCCACCGTGCCCAGGATCGAGCCGTCGTCGCGGATGAGAATCTTCGAGCTCTCGTAGCTCGGAATCGAGCCCTGCACTTGAATGATGGTGGCCAGCGCCGCCCTGCGCCCCTCTTTTCTGAGCCTGGCAATCTCCGCGTAGATGTCCATTCTGTGATCAGGTTAATCGGACCGGCGGGCGGTGTCAATGGAGGTGGGCTGGGGCCGGCGTTGCGGAACTTCGACGCTTCGCCTCAAGGGGGCTTACTGACCTTCTGCCGGTGGCGAACGGCCACGGTCGGGAGGCTAGGCTGCTAGTCTGCCCGGGTCGGCCTGGTGTCGGTTTGTCTTGTCGTGCAGAAGGCGAAAGGGTGTGAAAAGGGGCGGAAATTGGGTTTGTTTTTGTTCTGTTTTTGGATTAAGTGATTGATTATAAACAACTTCTTGGCTTTGTTCCACCCAAAAATAAGCCACTTTTCGGCTCACCTTTCCTCACTGCCCTGTTCCTGCGTTATCCGACCTCTGCTTTTAATTCTAGCCTAACGTCCTGGTATTGTCAAGGGATTGTGATGCGGACGCTGCGGAGCGGTTGACGGACCCTCGGCTTCGGACGACAATATCATGTAAGAAAGGGACCGCAATGAAAGCTGTCCGATTCCACGAGCACGGCGGTCTCGACGTTCTGAAATACGAAGACGCGCCGGAACCGAAGATACAGCCCAATGAAGTCCTGCTGAAAATCAAGGCCTGCGCGCTGAATCACCTTGACCTGTGGCTGCGCGCTGGCGTGTCAAGTTGGAAGCTTCCGATGCCCCACATCCTGGGGGCCGACATCTCGGGCGAGGTCGCCGAGGTCGGACCGCTGGTCACTCGCGTCAAGCCGGGCGACCGCGTTCTGCTCTGCCCAGGGATCAGTTGCGGCCAGTGCGAAGCCTGCATCAAAGGGCTCGACAGCGCCTGCCGGAGCTACACGTTGTTTGGCGCTATGGTAGACGGCGGTTACGCCGAGTACGTGAAGTCGCCGGAGGTGAACGCGATCCCCATACCCGGCGACCTGAGCTTTGATGAAGCTGCCGCAGTGCCGCTGGTTTTTATCACGGCCTGGCACATGTTGATGACGCGCGCCGCCCTCAAGCCGGGCGAAGACGTACTGGTGATCGGCGCCGGGTCGGGCGTGGGCAGCGCCGCGATCCAGGTTGCGAAGCTCGTGCAGGCGCGCGTGATCGCGGTGGCCGGCACGGACGCGAAGCTTGAGAAGGCGCGCGCGCTGGGCGCTGACGCCGGGATTAACTATCGCAGGCAGTCGATCGCGGAGGAAGTCCGGCGCCTGACCGGCAAGCGCGGCGTGGATGTGATTGTCGAGCACGTGGGCGCCGCCGTCTGGGAAGCGTGCTTCGAGTCGCTGGCAACGTATGGGCGCCTGGTCACTTGCGGGGTAACCTCGGGCGAGGAAGCGAAGCTCAACCTGCGGCTGTTGTACGGACGGCAGCGCACTCTGCTCGGCTCGTTCATGGGTAGCAAGGGCGAGCTCATGGAAGTCTTGAAGTTCATCGCGCAGAGAAAGCTGAAGGCCGTGATCGATTCCGTGTTCCCCCTCA
>QHZK01000487.1 GCA_003224635.1 Acidobacteriota bacterium
AGAGTTTAACACGGAGGGCACAAAGAGGAACTGACGGAGAACACGGAGCGACGGCACGCCGCCCTTCACGCTTCCCCTCCGTGTTCTCGGTCTCGAAGCTTCCAAGCGGTCTCATGGATGAGTGGCTCTGGGAACTCTGTGTGAAACGTTCTTAAAGCCGTCCCCCTCCCGTTTATCTTTCCAGGTGTAGCCGCATTCGTGAATAATCCGGCTTAGGGGGTCGGAGTTTCACCGCCTCCTGTGGGCCGCGCATCGTCGTCTCGTTCACCTTGGTAGTATTTCATCCATCCAATTCTGGCAAACAGCACTGGTTCGATCATATTGGCCTTCCCTACGAATGGCGTCACTATTTCAAGCGGCTTTCAGTTCTCAGTTGGTTCGCTCACTGCTTTTCAATCTCAAGGCCGAGTTCATTGAGTTGCTCTGCCTCAACGGTGGAGGGCGCGTCGCACATGAGATCGATGGCGCTGGCCGTCTTGGGGAAGGCGATGACCTCGCGGATATTCGACTCCCTCGCCATCAGCGCCACGATGCGATCGAATCCCAGCGCAATCCCGCCGTGGGGCGGCGTGCCGTATTCCAGCGCGTCGAGGAAGAACCCGAAGCGCTCGCGCGCCTTCTCCGGGGTCAGGCCGAGCACCCGGAAGACGCGCTGCTGGATGTCGCTCGAATGAATTCGGATCGAGCCGCCGCCGATCTCCGAGCCGTTCAGCACCAGGTCGTAGGCGCGCGCCCTCAGCGCGCCGGGATCGGACTCGAGCTTGTCGAAGTCCTCTTCTCGCGGCGAGGTGAAGGGATGGTGCATGGGCTGGTATCGCGCTTCCTTGTCGTTGTACTCGAACATCGGGAAGTCGACCACCCAAAGAAAATTCCACTGGCCCGCCTCGATCAGGTTGAGCTTTCGCGCGAGCTCCAGACGGACTTCGCCAGAGGCGTTATCCAGCCGCGCGAGGGGTCCCGGTCCTGTGTTCTTGCTCTTCATTCCCAGGAGGACCACCAGGTCGCCACGCAGCGCTTCGAGGGATTCCGCGAGCGAGCGCATCGGCTCTTCGCCTACGACTTTGGCCAGCGGCGATTGAACATCAGGATTCCCGACCTTGATGTACGAAAACCACTCGGCGCCGGCCGACTTCGCTGTTTCTTGGAGCTTATCGAGCTGGCTGCGCGAGGCCCCGCCTTCGCCCGGAACGCGCAAGGCCTTGAGCGGCTGGGCCACGTGCACCTTTTCATCCGCGCCGGGCGGCAGGTTGACGCGCTTCCACTCGAGCCCGAAGCCGGTGTGCGGCTTGTCCGACCCGTAAAGCTCCATAGCCCGGTCGTAGGGCAGGCGCACAAAGGGCCTTTCCACCTTGACGTCGACCAGCGCGAAAAGCTTTTCCATGAGGCGCTCGATGATGTCGAAGAGGACGTCGCGCTCGGGGAAAGCCATCTCGACGTCCACCTGCGTGAACTCCGGCTGGCGGTCGGCGCGCAAGTCTTCGTCGCGGAAGCAGCGCACGATCTGAAAATAGCGGTCGAAGCCCGCGATCATCAGGATCTGCTTGAACAACTGTGGCGACTGCGGCAGGGCGTAGAAGCGCCCGTGCTGGACGCGGCTGGGCACCAGATAATCGCGCGCGCCCTCGGGGGTCGAGCGCGTAAGGAACGGCGTCTCGATTTCGACAAACCCGTGCTCGCTCATGTGCTCGCGCACCGTGAGCGAGGCGCGGTGGCGGAGGCGCAGGTGGTGCTGCATGCGGCCGCGACGCAGGTCGAGGTAGCGATAGCGCAGGCGAGTTTCTTCCGCCGTCCTCGTCTCATCTTCGATGGGGAACGGAGGCGTGCGCGCTTCGTTCAGCAGCAAAATCTCGCGCGCCACGACCTCCACTTCGCCCGTCGCGATCTCGGGATTGACCGTCTCCTTCGAGCGCTCGACCACCTCGCCTTGGACGCCCACAACGTACTCCGAGCGCACCTGTTCGGCCTTGTCGTGCGCGGCGGCGTTCACTTCGGGCCGGCAGACCACCTGCGCGACGCCGGTGTGGTCGCGGAGATCGAGGAAGATCAGGTTGCCCAGATCGCGGCGGCGGTGCACCCATCCGGCCAGGAAGACGGTCTGGCCGGCGTGACACTTGCGAAGCTCGCCGCAGTAGTGGGTGCGTTGGCGGTCGCCGAGAAGGTCGAGTTTCATAAGATCAGGGGTCGGGGGTCAGGGACCAGGGATCAGGGTTTCGTAATGCTGAATCCTGGCTCCTGACTCCTGAATCCTGCCCTTCAAGTACGAAGCAATCCGCGCGGACTCCACTTCTTCCTGGCCGCCGGTGGACATGTCCTTGACTTGGTAGCGACCGCTCGCGAGCTCGCCGTCGCCAATGATTATCGCAAAGCGCGCGCCCAGTTTGCTCGCGGCGCCAAGCGACTTCTTGAGCTTCGTCGGCTCGTAGTCGATCTCGACGCTCAAGCTCTGGCGACGCAGCTCGCGGACGAGGGCGAAAGCGGGCGCGAGCGCCGCGTCGCCAAGCCAAGCGACGTAGGCGGCGAGGGCGGTGTCCCTCGATTCCGGCGTGGAGGCTTCTTTGCTGTGCGCGGCTTCTTCGACCGCCAGCACCAGCCGG
>QHZK01000488.1 GCA_003224635.1 Acidobacteriota bacterium
TTCTGGCTTCTACGTTGATCCAAGCTTCTTTCTGTATCAACACCAGAGCGGACGAGGGGTGCTTGAGCTTGCTCAGGAGGTCTTCGCTCATGGATGGATCTCACCCAAGTCCGGAAACCCAAAGGTCTTGGTATTCGAGATCTCGTCCACGCGAGCTCTTCGCGAGAGGGTCATTCCCTTCTTCGAGCGGTACGTCGTACCGTTCAGTTGCAAGAGAGTGACGTTCGAGCGATTTCGGGAGATCGTTGGAATGATGAGCCGCAAGGAACATTTGACACCGACCGGTCTTGCCCGGATCGTCGAGAAGGCTTACGCGATGAATCCGGACAGCAAGGGAAAGGCTCGGGCGCGGCCGCTGGAAGAAGTGCTTGCGAGAATCCTCAGAGGCCATACGTCGGACATCCCTGCCTCGGGATGAAGATATGGTCCAGTCCTCATGGCGACATGAGGGATAACTGCCTAAGGTAGCGAAATTCCTTGTCGGGTAATTGGAATTGCCCGAGCTGGAAGCAATTCCAGCGGACAACCGGCTAATAACGGGGAAGCCCTCCTCGTACGCGACGCGTCAAGGACGTCGTAATAGCGAAAGGGTAATCCCGTGGGAAGTCGACTCAGAAGAGTTTGACCCCGTAACGACTGATCGTTCTTTGGAACGTGAGATCGGGCTTACTGCTTCGGCAAATCTATGAGCTCGATCAGACGCCGGCCCCTGGTTTCGCCAGGGTGAAGGGATAGTCTGCACCTCTGGAAACAGGGGATAAACGCGAAGTTCCGACCTGCACGAATGGCGTAACGACTTGGGCGCTGTCTCAACGAGGGATCCGGTGAAACTGTAGTCTCGGTGAAGATGCCGAGTACCCGTGGTTGGACGGAAAGACCCCGTGCACCTTTACTGCAGCTTGACATTGGAGTCTGGGATGCGTTGTCCAGGATAGGTGGGAGGCTGTGAAGCGGCGACGCTAGTCGTCGTGGAGCCAACCTTGGGATACCACCCCTCGTGTTCTGGGCTTCTAACCCGATTCCGTTATCCGGGTCGGGAACAGTGTCAGGTGGGCAGTTTGACTGGGGCGGTCGCCTCCTAAAATGTAACGGAGGCGCGCAAAGGTTCCCTCAGCACGGTTGGAAATCGTGCGCAGAGTGTAAAGGCACAAGGGAGCTTGACTGCGAGACTGACAAGTCGAGCAGGTGCGAAAGCAGGCCTTAGTGATCCGACGGTAGAGAGTGGAATTGCCGTCGCTCAACGGATAAAAGGTACTCCGGGGATAACAGGCTTATCCTTCCCAAGAGTCCACATCGACGGAAGGGTTTGGCACCTCGATGTCGGCTCGTCGCATCCTGGGGCTGGAGTAGGTCCCAAGGGTTGGGCTGTTCGCCCATTAAAGCGGTACGCGAGCTGGGTTCAGAACGTCGTGAGACAGTAAAACCTTGCTGTCTATAAATCTGGCTGTTTGCTGGAAACTCCGAGTATCCCGCGCTACTCGCCGTCGACCAGGCGGCAGTGAAAATGCGTCGGGTGCGGACAATCAGCAGGGAAGTCCTCTGGCGCCACGGCGCCATGACCCCTCAGAGACTGTACGCCGGACAGGGCCCGAGGGCCCGGAAGATACAGTCCGAGCTGCATGGCGACATGCAGAGTCAGGCAGAAATGACCTGGCCCCCGAGCGAGTCCGCTCGGGAGTAACAAAACTGTCGGTCCCTATCCACCATGGGCGCTGGAAGCTTGAGAGGAGTCGTCTCCAGTACGAGAGGACCGAGACGAACAGACCGCTGGTGTATCAGTCGTCGTGCCAACGGCGCTGCTGATTAGCTACGTCTGGATGGGATAACCGCTGAAAGCATCTAAGCGGGAAGCCCACCTCGAGATGAGGCTTCCCATCCCCTCGAGGGAGTAAGGGCCGTGGGAGACCACCACGTTGATAGGCGGGACGTGCAAGCGGAGCAATCCGTTCAGCGGACCCGTACTAATTGCCCGAGGTCTTGATTTAGAACACGTGTTAGTCGCTATGGAGTTTTGAGGGTGCGCGCAGCGCCCTTGACAGCTTTCGGCGGTCATAGCGGCGGGGGTACACCTCTTCCCATTCCGAACAGAGCAGTTAAGCCCGCCAGCGCCGATGGTACTCGGAGGGCAACCTCCCGGGAGAGTAGGTCGCCGCCGAATTAATTCCGAAGGGCCGCCACTGCGCGGCCCTTGTCATTTCTAGACTGCTTGCATGGAGCTTCGCACCGACGGCCTTCTCCTCAGACCGTGGCGCATGGATGACGCGCCCGAGCTCGCCGCGGCGTGCGACGACCCCGAGATCGCCCGCTGGATCCCGGGGATCCCGAGCCCCTACACCGAGGAGGACGCCCGCGAGTTCCTGGAGCTGACCCTCGGGCACTGGGACGCCGGAGAGGCATACAACTTCGTCATCCTCGACGCGGAGAGCGGTGCCATCCTCGGATCGGTCGGCATGCGGGCGCAGCGAATGCGCGTCGGCCACTTCGGCTACTGGGTCGCGCGAGATGCGCGGGGCCGCGGCATCGCGACGAAGGCTCTGACCGCGCTCTGCCGGTGGGCGGTCGACGAGCTCGGCGTGCAGCGGCTCGAGCTCGTCACCGACCCGATGAACACCGCGTCCCAGCGCGTCGCGGAAAAGGTCGGCTTTCAACGCGAGGGTGTCCTCCGCTCGTCGCTCGAGTACCCGGACGGTAGGCGCCGCGATTCCCTGATGTTCTCGCTGCTCCCGGAAGAGCTAGGCCGCGCGTAGCTTCGCGCGCCAGTCGGGATCGAGATTCCGCAGCCGCTGCACGCGCTCGCCGAGCGGCGGGTGCGTCACGAACATGGCCGCGATCCCATCCTCGGCGAACG
>QHZK01000492.1 GCA_003224635.1 Acidobacteriota bacterium
GGCGGCCGCCGAGGAAGACCAGCCGGCGCCTCTCCAGGATATCCTCCTGGCTGAACCAGCGGCCGTCCGCAGGGACCTGGTTGCGGATTTCGCCGTATTCGGGAAAGACGCCGCGGATGGCGGTCTGCACGAGGTGGTCGCCGTAGGTGAGGGGAAGCCAGCGCACGGTCTCGAGGCTCATCTGCTTCACCAGGCTAGCCTCGGCGCGAATGAATTCCACATCCTCCTTCTCAAAGACCACCGGCTTGCCCGCCCGCTCGCCCCCCGCCTGCTCGCTGGTATGACCCGGCCAGCAAATCACGGCGCTCCTGCCGAAGGCGTTGAAGCCATCCACCAGCACGAAGCGGAAGCTGTTGCCGTAGGCAATCAGCAGGGTGACGGCGACGATCCCCCACACGATGCCGAGCATGGTCAGCACGCTGCGCAGGCGATTGCGCTTCAAGGACTCCCAGGCTTGGCGGAAGACTTCTCGTAGCATAAGAAGTTATCAGTTATCAGTTTTCAGTTGTCAGTAACAACAAACCGGTTCCCCCGCGGCGAATCTTCAGCTATCATCGGTCAAAATTCGACGGAGCGACGGCAGCGTGCAAAACTTCAAGAGCCTGAAGGTCTGGGAAAAAAGTCACGAACTAACCCTGGCCGTTTACAAAGCCACAACGAACTTTCCGAAGGATGAGCTTTACGGATTGACAAGCCAAATCCGGCGGGCCTCCGCCTCCATCCCCGCCAACATTGCCGAAGGTTGCGGTAGAACCGGCAAGGCGGAGCTTGCACGCTTTCTCCAGGTTGCGATGGGTTCCGCCAGCGAACTTGAATACCACCTTCTGCTCGCTCACGACCTCGACCTGCTCCGCGATGGTGAATACAAGCTGCTCGAGAATCAGGCTGTCGAGCTAAAACGGATGCTGAGCTCGTTCATCTCCAAGTTGAGAGCCTGAAAGCAGTGCCGACCAGAACGCTACCTCTTGCGTTTACTGAGAACTGAGAACTGACAACTGACGACTATCCCCCGGGTTCGTAACGCAGCGCCACAATCGGATCGACCTTGGCGGCGCGGCGCGCAGGATAAAGCGCCGAGCACAAGGCGACCGTGCCGAGCAACGCGAAGGACAAGACCGCCGACTGCCAGGTGGGCAAGAGACCCGCGAAGTACATGGGCATCGGGAGCAGGCCCACCAGCGCCGTCAGGCCGTAGGCGATGCCGAGGCCGACGCCGCCGCTCAGGAAAACCACGATCAGGGTTTCGATGAAAAACTGGCGCAGGATCACGCGGGCGCTCGCACCCACGGCTTTGCGGACGCCGATCTCGCGCGTCCGCTCCTTCACCGCCACCAGCATCACATTCATGACCCCGATGCCGCCCAGAAACAAGCTCACCAGCCCGACCGCGCCCAGGAAATACTTCATGCTGTCGGTCATCGTCCGGAAGGCCTTCGTGTCTTCGACGGTGTCCCAGATGGAGGCGGCCTCTTTGTCGTGAGGGTCGAAATTGTGCAGCCGGCCCAGCGCCCGCCGCACTTCCCACTTGCAGTCTTCGTGGTCCTCGAGCGACTTCGGCGTCACGAGCAGGCGGTCGATGCTGTGAGGGAGCGCGGGAGGCTTATTCGGAAAGTCGCGCAGCATGGCGCTGAATGGAATAAAGACTTTCCTCACGTCGAACCCGTCATAGCTCGAGTCCTGGTCCTTGGCTTTCATCACGCCAATCACCGTGTAGGGAAAATCGCCGATGTGGACGGTCTCGCCGAGCGGAGGATGAGTCGCGAAAAGCTGGCTCTTCGTGTCACTGCCGAGCACGGCCACGCGGCGCCCCTCGGACCGGTCGTCCCAGTTGTAGAAACGGCCTTGGGCAATCGGAATGGTGCGGATTTCGGCGAACGGCGGCAGAGAGCCAACGACCGAGATCGTGCCGCTGTTATAGAGACTGCGCACGGGCTTCTCCGTGCCGAGTTCCGGCAGCACGTATCGACAGGCGAGCGCCTCCTGCTGCACAGAGTCATAATCGGTGTCGTCCCAGTGGACGGCGCGGCCCGCGCGCACACCGCCAGCTTGCATGCTGGTCCTTCCGGCAAACACGATCATAATGTCCTTGCCAAAGTTCGACGCCACTCTCTCTTGTCCGACTCGCAGCCCTTCGCCGGCGGCCACCATCAGCGTAATCGAGATGATGCCCCAGGCGATGCCGAACATAGTGAGGAACGTCCGCAGCTTGTGCGACCACAGCGTGCGGATGGTATCGAGAATGAGGTCGCGAAGGACCATGGTTGTCAGTCGTCAGTGGTCCGTTGTCCGTTGTCAAAAGGTAGCCGTAAGCTATCAGCGCTTTCAGTCAGGACACGCAGAATTTGCAAACAGTATCCGCTGACCGCTGCTACGGACCACGAACAAAGGACAACGGACGTTCTTCTTACTGTAAAATCACTTTCTGTCCCTCGTTCAGCCCGGAAACCAGTTCCGTCTTGACGCCGTTCGAGATGCCGAGCCTCACCGGAACCTTGCGACGGCCATTGTCGGCCTTGGGGTCGGGGACTTCGACGGAGGTATGCTTGTCCTTGTCGTAGATCACCGCCGATTCCGGGATCAGCAGCACGCCGTGCTTTTCTTCCAGGATGATTTCCGCGTTGGCGCTCATGTTGGCCTTGAGCTCGCCGCTCGGGTTCTGGATGGAGACGCGCACCTCAAAGGTGGTCACGTTGTCCTTCTCGACTCCCAGGGGAGAAATCTTCGTGACCTTGCCTTCGAATTTCTTGTCTTTGAAAGACTCGACCGCAATGCGCGCGGGCTGGCCGAGGTAGACCTTGCCGATATCCGCTTGGTCCACTTTGCCGAGCACATAGACCGTGCTCATATCGCCCAGCGTCATCACGAGCGTCGCCTGCGAGCCCAGCACCAGGATGGAGCTGACCGCGTCGCCCACCTCGACGTCGCGGGAGAGCACGAGCCCATCCATGGGGCTGACGATGGTCGAGTTGCGCAGGTCCTCTTCGGCGCTGGCGAGGGAGGCCTGCGCCTGCGCCACCTGGGCCTTGGCTTTGGCCACCTCGGCCTTGCTGACGGTGACGTTGCGCTGCGCGGACAACCGCTTGTTGAGCGCAAGCTGGTAGGCCCGGTCCGCGTCGTCGAGGCCCGAGGCGGCGATGAGGCCGTCGGAGGCGAGCTTGCGGTCGCGGTCCGCGGTGGCCTTCAGAAACGGCACGTCAGGACCCTGAGCGTCCACCACGTTGCGCTCGTAGGTGGCCTCGGCGGACTGCTCGGCGGCC
>QHZK01000493.1 GCA_003224635.1 Acidobacteriota bacterium
CCAGCCGTGGCGGGAGAATGGGAAGCTGGCGTGGGTCGACCCCTCGAATCCTCAGGTCCAGGATTATGACATCGCCTTGGCTAAGATGGTGGCGAGTTCGGGCGTGGACGAGATCCAGTTTGATTACGTGCGCTTCCCGGCCGAGGGCGATCAGAAGGATGCTGAGTTCGCGTTCCAGTCCACGCATCCGAGCTGGCAGCGCTCGGACGCGATCAGTGACTTCCTCGCCCGGGCTTACCAGGAGCTTCACCCGCACGGCGTGCTGGTCTCGCTCGACGTCTTTGGCGTGATGGCCTGGCAGCGTCCGGTGGACCTCGCGCATACCGGGCAGAACATCGCCGCCATGGCGCGCACTTGCGACGTGCTCTCGCCCATGATCTACCCGTCCCACTTCTTCCACATGGATGGATACGCGAACCCCGGCGATGCGCCCCGACACTTCATCAGCGAGTCCATGGAACGCTTCCGCGAGATCACGGGCGATACCAAGGTGGTGCTGCGTCCGTGGTTGCAGGCCTTCGCCTGGCGCACGAAGACTTACTCTCCAGGCTACATCCGGATACAAGTCAGCGCTTCGAGAGAGGAAGGCGGCATCGGATTCCTGTTCTGGAACGCGCGTAACGACTACTCCAAGCTGTTTCCCGCCATGGTGCGGCCCGATGCCGGAAGCAGCGTCGCTCCATCGACGCCGGGCGACTAATACCAACGCACGAAGCTGGGCGACATTCACTGTAGCGGCAATGCCTGCCCTTGAGCGAAGCGAAGGGTCCTCGTCCCCGCTAATTTCGGCGGTGAAGACATCGGCGCTACATCTCCCGCTCGAAGAACCTGCCACTGTTTCGGACCTTTCCACGACAAAGGTTTTCAGCGTACGTAAGCCCAAGCTCGCCAGTTCCAAGCCTGCTAATGCATCCTGCGTCCCTCTTGCACGAACGTGATAATACACGCCTTGCGTCTTACGCGTGAGCCCGCATTCTGCTATGGTTTTGTGGGGATGGCAGGCGAATCGATTCATCATCGCACCGGTTTTTCTCTTGACCAGCCGGCAAGGGCCCCCCAACGAACCAAGTCAGATTGAGGCGATCCGTCGCGCGCGAAGCGGAGGCTGAACCATGTGTGTGTATTACCTCGGTAGAGATTTCGAGTTTCACCTTCCCCGACAAGTGGCCAGAAAATTGTTCGCTGCGGCTCGAGCGGCGCTTGCAATGTTGGTTGCGGCTTCCGCAGTCTACGCCCAAGGCGGTTGGAAGGAGCTCGCTCCGGTCTCTTGCCCGTCGCCCGTCCCGTGTCCCTCGGAAGGAATGACCGTGGGCGGCGTGGGAGAAATGATCATCGGCGTCTACGGGTTCTCGCGATTCTCCCGCCTCGTGGGTGGGGACCAGAGGCTGACGCGGCTGTATCACATCAACAGGAATTCCTGGAGCTTGGGAGCCCCGGCGCCGGCTCCGGCGCGCGGGGAGCAGGCCTACGGAGAGACTACGCATGGCGACTTCTTGTACGTTATCGGCGGCCGTTCCGGAAGTTGTGCCGGGGGCGCCTGTGACAACGTCGAGCGGTACCACGTGGCGAGGAATACCTGGGAAACTCTAACTCCGATGCCCACGCCCCGCGCAGCCGCGGCGGCCGCGGTTCGAGGCGACTCGATCTACGTCGCCGGCGGCCGCGAAGGCGGTGATGGCCCGTGCGGTGCTGACGCTCTGGATGTGGTGGAGCGGTACGACATCCATTCCGATAGCTGGAGCACGGTGGCCTCGCTGCCTAGCCCCCGCTCTGACGCAGCCGCCGTGGAGCACGGAGGCAGGATTTACGTTTTCGGCGGGTGCGCAGGCGGCGCGTTCCTGGACGACGTCTTCGTCTACGACCCTGAGACTGACACTTGGTCTTCCAAGACGCCCATGCCGACAGCGCGAGCCAGTCTGGTGGCCGGCCACTTGGGCGATAAGGTATACGCCATCGGCGGATGGGCTGGAGGTCCGCCGCTCGATGTCAACGAGGTGTACGACATCGAGAGCGACTCCTGGTCCATCGCCACCCCGATTCCAACTGGCCGCGGGGAAGCGGGCGTCTATTCTCACGGCGACAGGATCTACGTCGTCGGCGGCAGTCTGCCCGGCTTTGGCGCCGCGACCGACGCGAGCGAAGTCTTCACGCCCCACCCGGGCACTCCAGGACACCCCGACCACGGTCATGGTTATGGTCATGGTCATGGGCATGGGCATGGGCACGACTGATGTAAACGGAGTGTTCAAAGCCCCCACTAAACAGGTGACAGAGTACAGGTGGCAGTACCTGGGACCTGCAACCGTCCGACAGCGCCCGCTTGCTGCAACTTAACCCACCCGGAAAGCATCGCCCGTCCGCACCGTTGATGTGGTCCCTGTGTCTGGGAAGATCCGCGAGCGACTTCACCGCGCATTTGCGTAAGTAAGTTTTACACGCTTTCCGACTGGAGTACAGTTCCCCGAAACCCCGAGAGAGCACTAACCCTTTTTCTTGCAGCGCACTGTTGATTTGGTATGCCTCGTGCAACGCTGGCAGGTGAGCGTAGGTTCGCTGGCAAGCCTCAGAAGCAGGGCCCCTCGGGGATTTTTGTAAAGCTTGGTCAAAGCTAGCTTTTCACAAGCGGCTGCGCTTGGCGGATGGCGCGGACCGCGTTGATCAGTCTTTGTGCCTTCTCGAGCCCGGCCGGCTTTGTCGCGCGTGCTCGCGATGGCTCTAGCGCTGGTAGAGGATCCTTCAAGTCGGAGGTTGGCCATGCTCAATAGACTGCACAAGACCCGCTCAAACGTAGAGACAAGCCGTGGCTTTCACCGAGGGAGCGCCCCTCGATTCCGATTACGCAGAACTCGCAGGTTGCGGGTCGGGGCCCAACCCGATCCCGGTCGTCGGGATAATTCCGTAGACAGCGAAGCCTTGATGATCGCGCGGGCCCAGCAAGGCGACGAGCAGGCGTTCGAGGCGCTCTTTAACGCCCACAAGCGGCGGGTCTATTCGCTCTGTTTGCGGATGACCCACGACGCGACCGAGGCCGAGGACCTCACGCAAGAAGCGT
>QHZK01000503.1 GCA_003224635.1 Acidobacteriota bacterium
GGGCGCGGAAGAGGGCGAAGTTCGCGGCCACGTATCCGCTGTCCTTGACCGAATCGGAGTAGCCGAGCATGACCTCTTGAAAGTTCCCGCGCGACCGGAGCAGGCTGCGATAGAGGGGACCAGAGAGGAGCTGATCGAGAATGGCCGGGCAGGCATAGAGGTCGTCGTAGGTCTCAAAGAGCGGGACGACATCGAAATGCGACCAGAGCGCTGGGAGCGCGGGCGTCCCATTCGCTTCGCTCAGGGCAGGCCCGCCCGCACTCAGCTTATGTTTCACCCTCGCGGTGGCCTCTTTGGCGGTCCTGCACTCGACCAGGCCTGCCTGGCGGCCCAGCAGCAGAACGTCCCAAACGTCGGAGCATTTTGAAGTCATGCTCAAGACGTAGCGGTGCGCAGCCGCCTCGCCGTACGTCGTCTGAATCTTCTTGAGGGCGGAGAATTCGCCGAGCGTCCGGCGCGTCGCGTCCGAGAAGGGCGGCTCCGCCAGGCAGTCGCCTGAGCAGGCCAGCAACCGCTCGATCGCGGCAATGCGGCTCGCCTCGGGGTCGGTGGCCGGTTGAGCGCCTCCCTGACCGGAAGCTTGCGCTCGGGCCAGCAGCTCATCGACCGCCGCCCTCGTCACGGAAGAGTGCTGGCGGAAATCGAGGCTGGCGGCGTGGAAGCCGAAAATCTCGACCGTCGCCCGCAGCCTGCCCGGACCCAGGCGGGAGACGCGCGGGCTGGGATGCTCGGCGAGAAGCTTCTCGAGCCTCTCGAGGTCGCGCGCGAATTCCCCTGCTCCTTCGTAGGCGCCCTGGGCGCCTTCCGCAGTGCGGTCGAGCCTCCAGATCATGACGCGGAGCTTGCGACGGTAGAGCTCGCGCGGCTGATCGACCTGCTCGAAGGCGCGCGTGGCCGGGAAGCCCCGCATGTCGCGCCCGAGGTCGCGGCGCATCTTCCGCTCGAGCGACGAGCGGGGACACGGAAAGGAGACGACGCCGAGCAGCCGCTGGCAGACCTGCCGGTAATAACCGAGGATGCTTCGCCGGAGCGCGGCCGCGGCCGCGAGGCTGGTCTCGGGGGTGACGTTGGCGTTGCCGTCGCGGTCCGCGCCCACCCACGAGCCGAAGCGCAGGAAGGGCTGGGGGGCGGGCAGGCGGGCGTCGAGGCGCGCAAGCTGGTCGCGGAATTTCTCCCAGAAAGTCCCTCCCAGCTCGTAGATCGTTCGCTCGAGAAACACCAGCGTGCTCTCGATCTCGATCGCGGGCGTCATCGGCCGCTCCCGGACCTCCGGCGTGAGCCACAGGGCCTCGATCCAGGGATCGAGCTCGGACTCAGCGGCGCGGCCGAGTTCGCCGTGCAACGCGTCGAGCGTCCGGCCGATGCGCAGGATGTGGTTGATGACGCTCCGCCGCTTGGCTTCGGTAGGGTGGGCGGTCAGCACGGGCTCGACGCGCATGGAATCGAGCAGGCGAGCAAGCGCCGCCGGCGAGACGCGGTCGTGACGCAGCTCGTTGAAGGTGTGCCGCAGTGACATGGGCGCGCCTGTGCCGTCGTCCTCGTAGGCGCGCAGCCGGCGCACTCGCTGCCGCTCCTCGCAGAGGTTGACGAGGTGGAAAAACAGGCTGAACGCGTGCGCGACGTCCGAGGCTTGGCCGAGCGTAAGCCCTTTGATCTGGTACTCGTTGGCCTTGACGAGGGTCGGTGTGGGATTCTGCCGGATTTGCTTCGAGAGATGGCGCAGGTTCTCGATGGCCGCGAATACCCTCGGACCGCACTGCTCACGCGCAATCGCGCCCAAGCGCGTGGTCAGGAACCGGACTTCTCGACGGAGTGTTTCATCCACCTTAGTTCACAACCGAGACGAGGTTCCTGAGAAACGATGAACGATGAACGATGAATGATGAACGATGAATCATGAACCATGATTCGTCATTCATTATTCATCATTCTGTATTCATCATTCTCTTCGTTTCCTGGTCTTCAAACGGGAACCGCCAGAACTTTTTCCAACGCTTGGCGCAAGGCATCCAAAGTCGGCTCCACGCGCAGTCGCCGGCTCGACTCCTCGACCTCCGAGCGGTGTCGCATCACGTATTCGGTATCCTTCAGTTGATTGCCGGTCAGCACCGCGACCACGTCGGCGTGGCGCTCGATCTTGCCGGCGCGGCAGAGCTTTCGCACACCCGCTACGGTGGCGGCGGAGGCAGGCTCGCAACCAACGCCGTCTTCAGCCAGGACCGCCTTGGCTTCGAAGATTTCCCCGTCAGTGACTGATTCGCAGAGTCCTCCGGTCCACTCCAGCACGCGGCGAGCCTTTTTCCAGTTGGCCGGGCGGCCGATGCGGATGGCTGTGGCTTCGGTGTTCGGACTGTCGACCGGGACCAGGTCGGGCGAGCCGGAGGCGAGCATCCGGTAAAACGGGTTTGCGCCCTCGGCCTGGACCACGATCACGCGCGGCACCTTCTCGATGAACTTCATCTCTTTGAGCTCGCGCAGGCCCTTGCCAATGGCCGACGCGTTCCCGAGATTGCCTCCCGGCACCACGATGTAATCGGGCGGGCGCCAGGCGCGCTGCTCCATCATTTCAGCGACGATGGTCTTCTGCCCCTCGATGCGGAACGGGTTCACCGAGTTCACCAGATAAAGCCCGAGCTCCGGAGCGATCTCGCGCAGCAATTGGAAGGCTTCGTCAAACGTGTCGCCTACCTCGACCACCAGCGCTCCGAAGTCAAGCGCCTGAGCGAGCTTCGCGGCAGAAATCTGCCGGTAAGGCACGAACAGCAAAGCCTTGATTCCCGCCCGCGCCGCATAGGCGGCCATCGAGGACGACGTATTGCCCGTCGAGGCGCAGGCCACCATCCGCACGTGACGCGACTCGGCGCGGGTGATCGACGCCGTCATGCCCAGGTCCTTGAAAGAGCCGGTCGGGTTGTTGCCCTGGTGCTTGATGGTGAGATGAATCGGCCCCGCCCACCAGCCTGCGCGCCTCGTGCCCACGAGCGGCGTCGAGCCCTCGGAAAGCGAAATGATGCGCTTCCCCGGCTCGACAAAGGGAATGAGCTCGCGGAACCGCCACACCCCGCTCCGGTCGATCGGCTCGCCGCTCAGGCGGC
>QHZK01000495.1 GCA_003224635.1 Acidobacteriota bacterium
GGATGCCGTTGACCCGGGAGTCCAAGTCCAATTTGATTGATCGCTACAGGGTACACGCCAAGGACACGGGCTCGCCGGAAGTGCAAATTGCTATACTGAGCGAGCGTATTGCCTACCTGAACGACCATTTCCAGGTGCACCGGAAGGACCATGCATCAAGGCGCGGATTGCTGGTGATGGTAGGCAAGAGGCGGCGCCTGCTGGAGTATCTGAAGAGCCGGAATCCCGAACGATACAAGCAGGTTATCGAGAGATTGGGCATCCGTAAGTAGAGCGGTTGCGACCTGACAGTGCACGGAGCTGGAATTCGGATTACGAAGCCTTCGCGACCCTCCCCGTCTGGTCTGTGGATCGCCTTTCGCCGTTGTCGACGCCAGCAAGGTTTGGCACCGATCCGAAGGTCACCTTCCTTCTCAGATCCCTGGACATCAGCGTTACGGGCGCCCTGAGAAAACTGGGGCCAGTGACCGGGACTCACATGTCAGGCCGTGGGCGGCCTACTGCTGTAGCGGCGGTCGGAGCTTGCTCCCTAGGGGACCGCCGTCGATCCTCTTCAATACACTCGGCGCTCGCAGAGCGCCGCTACAGAATATCTTGGGCGCTCAGAGAGCGCTGCAACACAGCGAAAACAGGATTATCGCACGGCCTTCGGGTCTGCGGTGGTCACGGCGAGCCGGGGCCACCGCCCCAGGCACGCCTCGAACCCCGAGTCCTGAAGTCGAGCGCGTAGCCCGCGCACGGAGGAGAAAAAAATGGAGCAACAAGTCAGCATACCCCTAGGCAACAGCACCTTGACCATCGACTGCGGGAAGCTTGCCAAGCAGGCCAACGGATCGGCCTATGTCCGCTTCGGAGACACCGTGGTCCTGGCCACCGCGTGTACGACCGATCCCCGCGAGGGGATCGATTTCTTCCCCTTGACTGTGGACTATCGCGAATACAATTACGCCGCGGGCAAAATTCCCGGCGGTTTCTTCAAGCGCGAAGGGCGTCCCACCGAAAAGGAAATCATCACCAGCCGCCTGATCGATCGCCCGGTCAGACCCCTGTTCCCGGAGGGCTTCAACGATGAGACGCAGGTGATCGCCATGGTGCTCTCGGCCGACTCGGAATATAACCCTGACGTGGTTGGGGTCGTCGCCGGCGCAGCCGCCCTGTACCTTTCTGACATTCCCTTCTCGACTCCCATCGGGGCCGTGCGCGTCGGTCTGGTCGGCGGCCAGCTCGTCACCAACCCCACGTACGCAGAGATCAAGGCCAGCCTGCTGAACCTGGTGGTGGTCGGAAGTGAGGATGCTATTGTCATGGTGGAGGCGGCTGCGAGCGAGGTGGCCGAGGCGACCATTCTGGATGCGATTCACTACGCCCACGAGCAGATCCTCAAGATTGTCGCAGCGGAGAAGGAACTCTTCAAAAAGTTGGGAATCAAGAAGCGCGACTTTACTCCTCCCGCGCGGGACGAGGCGCTCTACAAAGAGGTTGTGGCGAAGGTCGGGAGCCGGCTTCACGAGGCCATGGACACCTCCAAGCACGCGAAGCTCGAAAGCCAGCGCAGGATCGTCGACATCCGCAAGGAGCTGATCGAGAGTTACCCTGAGGAGGACGAAGGTAAGCGCAAGCAGGTCGCGCACTATTTTGAGGCGTTCGAGGAGAAGCTCTTCCGCGAAGACGTGCTCTTGAAACGCCAGCGTCCCGACCGGCGGGCCTTCGACCAGGTCAGGCCGATCACCTGCGAGGTGGCGCTGCTCCCGCGCACGCACGGGTCCGCGCTATTCACCCGGGGTGAGACGCAGGCCCTAGTGACGGCCACGCTGGGCACGGCGGAGGACATGCAGCGTTTGGACGTGCTCGAGGGGGAGTCCTTCAAGCGCTTCATGCTGCACTACAACTTCCCGCCCTTCAGCGTGGGCGACGTCGCTTTCCTGCGGGGTCCCGGACGGCGCGAAATCGGGCACGGCAACCTGGCCGAACGCGCGCTCCTCGCCATCGTACCCGGGGAGGAGGCTTTCCCCTATACGATCCGCGTGGTCTCCGACATCCTGGAATCGAACGGGTCTTCGTCCATGGCCACCGTGTGCGGCGGGTGCCTCGCGTTGATGGATGCGGGCGTGCCGATCAAAGCGCCGGTGGCGGGCATCGCTATGGGCCTGGTGAAGGAAGGTGACAAATACGCCATCCTCACAGACATCGCCGGCGCCGAGGACCATTACGGCGACATGGACTTCAAGGTGGCGGGCACCAAGGACGGGATCACGGCGCTCCAGATGGACATCAAGATCACGGGCGTGACCGCGGCGATCATGGCCGAGGCGCTCGAACAAGCGAAGGCCGGCCGCCTTCACGTCCTGGGCAAGATGCTGGAAGCCCTGCCTGAGTCCCGCAGCGCCATTTCCGCTCATGCTCCTCGAATCTTCACGCTGCGCATCAATCCGGCGAAGATCGGCGAGTTGATCGGGCCGGGCGGCAAAATGATCCGCAGCATCATCGAGCAGACCGGCGTCAAGATCGACGTCGAGGACGACGGGCGCGTGAACGTCGCCGCCACCGAACAAGAAGCCGCTGACAAGGCGCTGAAGATGATTAGGGACTTGATGGCCGAAGCGGAGCTCGGCAAGACTTACCTCGGGAAGGTGGTCCGGCTGGCGGATTTCGGCGCCTTCGTCGAGATTTTCCCCGGCACGGACGGCTTGCTCCACATCAGCGAAGTGGCCGAACACCGCATCGCGGACATCCGGAAGGAGCTCAAGGAAGGCGACCAGCTTCTGGTCAAGGTGATCTCCATCGAAGGCAACAAGATTCGCCTCAGCCGCAAAGCCGTCCTGCGCGACCAGCGCGCCAAGGCCGCGACGCACCACGAGCCTCAGGGACCGAAGTGATTTTGGATTTTGGATTTTGGATTGAGAAATCGAAAACGAGAAACTCGAAATTCGTGACGCTTGTGGGGCTTCGGTTTGCCCGTGGCCCTGCCTCTTATCCACCGCATCAGGAGGTATAAAACATTGTGCAAAAAATCACGCCACACCTATGGTTCGACAAGGAGGCAAAAGAAGCGGTCGAGTTCTACGCGTCTTTATTTCCAAACTCAAAAATCACGAATGTAACGACGCTTCATAATACGCCGTCAGGCGATTGCGACGTTGTCTCGTTCGAGCT
>QHZK01000496.1 GCA_003224635.1 Acidobacteriota bacterium
GCTTCGCGCCGGACACCGGCGGGATGGCGGGAATTTCTATCTTTGGAGGCTAATTCATGGCAACGGCATCGATGATCGTTGACCTTGAAACGCCAGGCGAGGACCTGGCTCGCAAGACGGTCTTTGTCAAGCTTCACCTGGGCCTGCTGGGCAATACGCGGAAGGTCAGTTCAGCCCAAGTGGAAGTGGACGCCGACAAAAATTCGATTCACATTTCCAAGAGCCTTTTGGATTCTCCCGAGCTTGAGGCTATCCGCCGGCTCGACGGAGAAATTCGCCGATACCTCTACAGCACTTGCCTTCCCTTCGAGCCGGGCATTCACCTGCTTCCGATCGGGCTGATCGAGCCTGCAGACGCTAAACTAAACGAGTTCCGGGCGAAGCGTGAGGAACTGGTCGAGGTGTTCCTGGGGGCGTATCCGCGACTGTGCGCAGAGGCGGCCGGCCGCCTGCGCACGCTTTACAATCCGCTGGATTACCCGCCCCTGCAGTACGTCAGCTACGGCGTGCCGCATCAGTTGCGGGAGGTCTCCGAGCGGATGTTCCAGCACGAACGGGAGAAGGCAGCCGAGCGAATGGCGGAGGCGTACACGGAAGTCCGGCAGGTGCTGCGTCAGGCAATGGTGGAACTGGTGGAGCACCTGCGGGACCGCCTCACTGATCAGTCTGACGGCACGCAGCAACGCCTGCGCGAGTCAACTGTCCAGAAGCTCAGGGAGTTTCTGGAGACGTTCGATTTCCGCAATGTGACGGACGACCAAGAGCTCAAAGAGCAGGTCGAGCGGGCGCGCAACCTGCTCAGTGGAACGACAACGGATGCCATACGTAATACCGCTGAACTGCGGGTGCGCGTCCGCGAGGGCATGACGGAGATCGTCCAGCGCCTGGAAACGATGGTGTCGGACCGCGTAGGGCGGAAGTTCCGGTTCAGCGACTGAAGGTCTGGTGCGAGCCGCTAAGAGGTTGGCGGTCCACGCCAAGCGCTGTGTGCCACTCGCGAAAGGGGTGTGGGGCGATGAGGGAAAGACCAGGCATCAATCCCTTTCGGAATGGTCCGACGCGAGAGAGGGCCGAACGCATAGCTGCCTCAAGGTGGACTTCGGAGCGAGCTCGAAGCCCGCTTTTCGCCGACCAGATTCCGGCACCAGATCCCCGCAGGATCGTCGCCGAATATCGCCGTAAGGCCGAAGAGTGGGAGCGAATGGAGCGGCGCTTCATCTGGCGAGCTTACCGTTTCTGGGGACTTGTCGCCCGTCGAGTCTCGGTCGAGAAGCTTGCCGAGTTGGACACGCGGCGGAGCAGGCTGCCGGGCGACCCAGCGTACGGGGCCGACTTTTGGCGGCAGCAGTTGGTCGAGCTCCTTGGTCGCTAGCCACAAAGGAAGGGCGAGCGGGTGGCGCTGTGGCTCGCAAGTTCATGAGTCAATGGCACTTGGCGTCCACCACGTCATCGCAGGCCCAGAAGTGACTCGTCCGAAGGCGAGCGAATAAGGTATCAACGGCCAACTGTCAGTGCCTCCCGAACGCTTTTGCGGGCGCGACTGCCAGCCTCCCGAACGGGTGAACTGTCAATGCCTCCCGAACGCTCCTGGTCGTTCGGAGCCGTATACTCGGGGCTAAAACGGAGATTGAACATGACTCAAAAACTCTTGGGCGCGGAGGCGTAGAGCGATGGTTGCGGCGGTGCGCGGTGAAGAATCGTTGCGCTCCGTGGCCGGTCGCTTTCACGTGGGTTTGGCGACCTTGCATTACTGGGTCCGTCGCGCCCACGGTCAGCGCCTGGATCGCGTGGAGTGGAACGATCGTCCGCCCATCGCTCGTCACACTCGACGGACCGCTCTCGCTACCGAGGATCTGATTCTGGCCGTGCGGCGAGAATTGAAAGAGAGCAGCGCCTTGGGCGAGTATGGGGACGCCGCCATTCAGCGCGAGTTGCGAGAGCGCCACTTCACCCCGCTGCCTTCGCGGCGCACCATCGCGCGCATCCTGGAGAGGCGCGGCGCCCTGGACGGTCGCCGGCGTCAGCGACGACCGCCTCCTCCAGCGGGCTGGTATCTTCCCGATGTCGCTCAAGCCCAAAGCGAACTGGACAGCTTCGACATCGTGGAAGGCCTGGTGATCGAAGGCGGAGTGGAAGTGGAAGTCTTGAACGGGACCTCTTTGCAGGGGGGCTTGATTGCCTCCTGGCCGGAAGGCCCCATCACCGCCCGGCGGGCCGCCGAGGCCCTCCTGGAGCATTGGCGCGCCTTCGGGTTGCCCGCTTATGCTCAGTTCGATAACGACACGCGCTTTCAAGGAGCACACCAGTTCCCCGATACCCTGGGGCGGGTGAGCCGTCTCTGCCTGAGCTTGAACGTCACCCCGGTCTTTGCTCCACCGCGTGAGACGGGGTTTCAGGCTGCCGTGGAGAATCTCAACGGCCGCTGGCAGGCCAAGGTCTGGGCACGCTTTCATCATGATTCTCTGGCTGCTTTGCAGGCGCAGTCGGCACGCTACGTCGCCGCCTGCCACCAGCGCGCCGCCCAGCGGATGGAAGCAGCTCCGTCGCGACGTCCGTTTCCTTCCGCTTGGCAGGCCGACCTCGAGGCTCCTCTCCACGGGCGTGTGGTCTTTTTGCGTCGGACCACGGAGCAGGGTCAAGTGCACCTCATGGGGCGTTCCTTCCTGGTGGATTTGAACTGGCCCCACCGCCTGGTTCGAGCCGAGGTCGATCTGGATACGGACCGGATTTCTTTCTACGCCCTCCGGCGGAGAGAACCGTCCTCGCAACCTTTGCTGCGAACTTGCGACTACCACATGCCCAGAAAGCGGTTCAAAGGCTGAGGCGTCACTCGCCGTCAAGCGTTCGGGAGGCATTGACAGTGACATAAACTCAAGTTCACCCGTTCGGGAGGCACTGGCAGTCGCGCCCGCAAAAGCGTTCGGGAGGCACTGACAGTTGGCCTATCAGTTCTCAGTCTTCAGTCAATAACAGTCGACAGTCGAAAAGTCGAAAGTCAAAACGACTCTTTGACCGCGCGCCTTCGGCTTTCAACTGTCAACTTTCGACTGTCGACTTTCAACTTTCTTTGACTGACGGCTGAGAACTGAGAACTAACTAACTAACTGACTAACTGAAAATCTCCCTTCACAACAATCCCTTCGTACTCGGCAATTGGCGCTTCAGGCGCGCGTCGCGCGAGCAGGCAAAGCGCAGGGCGCGCGC
>QHZK01000151.1 GCA_003224635.1 Acidobacteriota bacterium
CCTTCGTCGACATAAACCCTGTGTAACGCCGTTGTGTAGACCGAAGTCCCTCGACCGCTGCATCGCCGCCGAACCCGGAAACTGACCCACCACCCAGGCGCCCGAAAACTCTTCTTCGATATCCGGCGCGGGCAGGCTACAATTTCCCTGTATGAGTTTCCCATGCAGCCACCGGGGAGGAGAGCCGACGCGCCCGCGCGCCGGTCAAACCTTGAGGGCCTTAAAGGCCTTAAGGGCCTTGGGGCGCCTGCTCGTCCTGGACCTGCGCGTCCTGGGCCTGCTCATCCTAGGTCTGGTGACCCTGCTGACGGGTTGCGCTCGACAGGCCCCGTCGGACCGCGAGGTGTGGGCGGAGGTAGACGGCAAACCGATCTACCACGATCAGGTTGACAAATACTATCACACCCGCATGGCGCCGGGTTCAGACCCCGGCAGCGAAGAGCAGGCGCTGAGCCTCAAGTTGAACATCTTGAACGAGCTGATCAGCAAGCAGATCCTGCTGGCTCACGCCTCCCATTCGCAGATTACCGTGTCGGAAGCCGAGGTAGACACCAAAATCGCCCAACTGGAAAGCCCTTACTCCAAGCAGGAATTCCAGAAGAAGCTGGGCGAGCAGGGTCTCGACCGGAGCGATCTCGAGCAGCAGGTGCGCGAAAGCTTGATCGTCGAGAAGCTCATCAACAAGGAAATCTCCGCGCGCCTCACGGTGAGCGACGGCGAGATTGCGGGTTATTACGAGCGCAACCGGGGCAGCTTCAACGTCTCCGAGACCCAGTACCACCTGGCCCAAATCGAGGTTACACCCGCTGCAGACCCGCAAGCGCGGAACTTGAAGAACGACTACGCCGGGAGTCCCGCCGCCGCGCAGCGCAAGATTGAAAAGGTGTACGCCCGGCTTCGCGCCGGCGCCGACTTCGCCCTCGTAGCCCAGGAGTATTCCGAAGACGCGAAGACAGCGTCCGGAGGCGGGGACATGGGTTTTATCCCGGCTTCGGCCCTCGAGTCGAACCCCCAGCTCAAGCGCGCCGTCGGCTCGCTCAAGGTAGGCGAAGTTTCGCCGGTCATCCAGACCCGCGAAGGGTTTCACATCGTCAAACTCCTCGGCCGCGAGGACCCCGCCCGGCACCCGCTCTCCGATCCCCAGATCCAGAGCGCCATCCGGCGTACCCTGACGAGTGAAAAAGAGGAGCTCCTGAAGGCCGCCTACATCGAGGACCTGCGCAACCGCGCCAAGGTCGTGAACTACCTGGCGCAGAAGATTGTTGCGGGCAAAACCCTCAACCTAGCGCGGCAAGGCCGCAACCAAACTGGCCGGGAGTGGCAAGTGGCTTGGGGCAAGTGGCAAGCGAAAAAATCTTCGCGCCTCGCGACGAAGTTCCGACTTAGTAGTACGGAGCGCGCGGAGCATCTCCGTGACCTCAGTGTTGAAGCCTTGGAGGTACGGAAACGCGCGAGGCGCGCGCGCGGCCGTGTCACGCCAGTCGCAGGAGCTTGAAACCGGTTTCCACGCCCGCCCCTTCCGCGACGTAGATCCTCTCCACGCGGCCCGCTCGCGGCGCGCGAAGCTCGTTCTGCATTTTCATGGCCTCGATCACGACGAGCCCCTCGCCGGCGTCCACCGGCTGGTTTTCTGAGACGAGGACCTTCACGATCCTTCCCGGCATCGGCGCCAGGATTTCTTGCGGGCCTTCATGCAGCCCAGCCGATTCCCTGTTCCGGCGCGCGCGCGGGTCGCGTACCTCGACCACAAACTCGCGCGCGCCGACCTTGACCCGACAGGAGTCCGCCGCGCCCGGGCGCGTCGTCACCTGCGCTTCGTACGGCCGCCCGCCCAGAATAATCGAATACACGCCCGGCGTGATTTCGGTCCAATCGGCCTCGGCCGCAACGCCATCCAGCAACACGCTGGGTCTGCCGGCGCCGGCCGCGCGCAGCTCGAGGTGGTGCTCGGAACTCTCAGAGGCGGCGCGGAGCGTGATATCAAATTTCATCGCGGGTCCCCCAACCCCTGGCCCCTGGTCCCTGACCCCTGCTCAGCAGCGCCTCGCGCCCCGAGCCTTTCCATGCGCTCGCGGCGCCGGGCGTGGCGCGCTTGGAACCCGCGGCCTTCTGGACGTTCCGGCTGAGATCGAGGGCCGCAGCGAGCATCGCAGCCAGCTCCGCTTCTCCCGACCGACCGGCCCCGGGCATCCATCCGCCCGCGAGCACGCGGTCAACCAGGCCCGTGTCCAACCGGCCGGCCACGAAGTCCGGGTGTTCGAGGAGGCGAAGGAAGAAAAGAATGTTGGTCTGGATTCCGGAGACCTCGTACTCGCCCAGCGCGCGCCGCATCCGGGCAATCGCCTCCGCGCGATCGCTGCCCCAGACCACCAGTTTCGAGAGCAGCGGATCATAGTCCAGCGGCACCGTCCACCCCTCGTAGACTCCGCCGTCGTCCCGCACGCCCGGCCCGGAAGGGACCCTCAACCGCGTAATCAGGCCCGGCGAGGGAAAGAAATTATTGGCGGGGTCTTCGGCGTAGACGCGGCATTCGAGCGCTGCGCCGCGCAGCCGGACGTCCTCCTGGCCAAGACGGAGCGGCTCGCCCGCGGCAATCCGCAGTTGCTCCTTCACCAGATCGACGCCCGTCGCCATTTCGGTGACCGGATGCTCCACCTGAAGCCGCGTGTTCATTTCGAGAAAATAGAAATTGTTGTCCTGATCCACCAGGAACTCCACGGTGCCCGCGTTGACGTATCCCGCGAGCTTCGCAATCCGCACCGCGGTCTCGCCCATGCGCCGGCGCAGTGCTTCGTCAACCACGGGCGATGGGCACTCCTCCATCACTTTCTGATGCCGCCGCTGCAGCGAACACTCGCGCTCGCCTAGATGGATGAGGTTCCCGTGCCGGTCGCCCAGGACCTGAATCTCGACGTGGCGAGGCCGCTCGATGTACTTCTCGAGGTAAACGGACGAATCGTTGAAAGCGTTCTGGGCCTCCGAGCGCGCGTTGCGGTAGGCCGACTCAAGCTCCGGGGCGGAGCGCACGAGGCGCAGTCCCTTGCCGCCTCCACCCGCCGCAGCCTTCAGCATCACGGGGTAATCGATCTCGCTCGCGATTCGCCGCACTTCCTCGAGGCTGTCAATATCGCGTTCTGTGCCGGGAACGGCGGGCAGCCCCGCCCGAATGACCGCTTGCCGCGACGCGGTCTTCGAGCCCATCAGCTTCATGGCCGCAGCGGGCGGGCCGACGAATACGATCCCGGCCGCCTCGCAGGCGCGCGCAAACTCCTCGTTCTCGGAGAGGAACCCGTAACCGGGATGAATGGCTTCCGCGCCGCTCCGCCGCGCCACGCCCATGATCCGGTCAATGCGCAAGTAGCTCTCGGTCGACGGCGCCGGACCGATGTGGTACGCCTCATCCGCGTAGCGCACGTGCAGCGCCTTGCGGTCCGCGTCCGAATAGACGGCCACCGTGCCAATGCCCATCTCGCGGCAGGCGCGCATCACGCGCAGGGCGATCTCGCCACGGTTGGCGATGAGAATTTTTTTGAACATCAAGATCGGGTGACGGTTCTGGAATCGAGGACCACAAGTGCGCGGCCCGTCGCGCGAAGCAACATCTTCCACCGGGAGAAGTCCCGCGCGTTTTCGGTCACCAGAGTGGCGCGCTGCTTGGCTGCCTCTAGTGCGATCAACCCATCACGGAAGTGATCTGCCATTCGGACGCTGCCATACAGCCGTGCGTAGCGCCCGAGCATGCGGCCCGCTTCGAGCCACACCTCGGGCTCCGGACAGGAAAGCGTCCCCAACGTCCGGTGGCCCCGGCACAGCGCGTCCAGATGCCGTTTGGCCTCAAGATGCCGAACGCCCGCATACAGTTCTGCTGCGACCACTACCGTGAGGACCGTGCGCTTGATCGCCGCTCGATCTTCGGCGATCCAGCCCAAAGCGCCTTCGCGCGCGTACCGGATGTAAACAGAGGTATCGAGAAGCAGCTTTCCGGCAGGCAAGAATTTCATCGGCGCTTTGGGGGCACGCGGCCGAGCACATCGCGCAGTCCGTTCGTCGCTTGCAGTCCTCGCAGGGCCACTTGAATTCGGCCGATTGCCAGCGCCTCGTCAACGGCCTTGCAGACCGCTTCCGAGTTGCTTCGCGCTCGCAGTTGGCGCCGCAGCCGGTCCAGCTTGGTCTTTTCCAACTTGAGGTTAAGGCGCGTCAATGCGGTTGTGCCCATGGTCTCTCTCGATGTGTAATCCCACGCCGATATTATACACATCCTTCAAGCCGAAAATGACCGCCGGCGCCGAAACACCCTCCCCTGAATTCTCTAGACCTTTCGGCCAGCAGATCGCGCATCCACTCGCAACTTGGCACAACAAAGTAGATTCGCACGGATTTCCGATGGAAGGTAAACGCCCAGGCTCTACCGGTAGGGCCCTTTTCGCAGAACAACTGAATACCTTGTTCAGCAAGCCCACCCTTCCGGCGGTCCTGGTGGCAGTAAATGATCAAGCTCTGCCCGCGGCTGAGAAACTGCAGGGTTTCGTCGAGGAAGACGTATTTGGGCCCGTTCTTTCGACATCTGATCCTCTCGTTTAGCGAGAGCCCGTTGTCGGGATCGAGGAACACCAGTGCCGCCCCCTCGACGTGGCGGAGCGCGCTCTGGAGCCAACGTTTGCGCCGGTCACACCGGTCCTGCGCCGGAACATCCTTGAAGTCAAGTCGTTCCTCAAAGAATTCGGTCGTTTGGGGGAAGATGGCCAGTTCCTTAATGCGAGCCACCCGCCGGTCGTGCCTGTGAACGATTTTACACAAAACCGAAAACAGTTGGGCGTCGCAACTGCCCAATCCGCCCGCTTCGCTTGGCGACGAGAGATACTGAATAAAGGCACCGTCGCCTTTGCTGCCAGCGTCGTTTGTTAGATACCAGACTATTCCTAGCGGAACGTCACGCTTGGCCAGGGATTGAAGAAGGGCGTACTTTCCGAAGTCCCCGATGTCACCGACGTACTTGTCCTGCATCGTTCGCGCTCACCTCTGCTTTCTGATTCTACAGCGGAATATTCCCGTGCTTCTTGGGCGGATTCACGTCGCGCTTGGTTTCGAGCATCCTGAGCGCGGCGATGAGTTTGGGGCGGGTGTCGCGGGGCTGGATGACGTCGTCGATGTAGCCGCGCTCGGCGGCAATATAAGGGTTGGCGAAGCGGTCGCGGAACTCTTCGACCTTCTCCCGGCGCAGTTTTTCGGGGTCTTCGGCCTTCTCCAGCTCGCGCCGGTAGACAATATTGACGGCGCCTTCGGGGCCCATGACGGCGATCTCCGCCGTGGGATAGGCGTAGTTCACGTCGGTGCGGATGTGCTTGGACGACATCACGCAATACGCGCCCCCGTAGGCCTTGCGGGTGATGACGGTGACCTTGGGCACGGTGGCTTCGGCAAAGGCGAAGAGGAGCTTCGCGCCGTGGCGGATGATGCCGCCGAATTCCTGCTGCGTGCCGGGCAGGAAGCCGGGCACGTCCTCGAAGGTGACGAGCGGAATGTTGAACGCGTCGCAGAAGCGCACGAAGCGCGCCCCTTTCACCGAAGCGTTGATGTCGAGGCATCCGGCGAGCACCGCGGGCTGGTTGGCGACCACGCCCACGCTCTCGCCCCCGAGCCGCGCGAAGCCCACCACAAGGTTCTTGGCGAAATGCTCGTGCACCTCGACGAGGTACCCATCGTCGACCACGCGATGAATGACGTCCTTGATGTCATAAGGCCGGTCGGACTCGAGCGGCACAACGCCATCCAGCTCTTCGTCGCGGCGGTCGATCGGATCGCGGCACTCGACGCGCGGCGGTTCGTCGCGGTTGTTCTGCGGCATAAACGACAGCAGCTCGCGGATGAGCGCCAGGCAATCGGGATCGTCGCGCGTGACGAAGTGGCCGACGCCGCTGGTCGCGTTGTGGGTCATGGGGCCGCCCAGCTCTTCCTTGGTCACGTCTTCGTGCATCACCGTCTTGATGACCTCGGGCCCGGTCACGAACATGTAGCTCGATTTTTCCACCATCACCGTAAAGTCGGTGATGGCGGGCGAATACACGGCGCCGCCCGCGCACGGTCCCATGACGGCGGAAACCTGCGGCACGACGCCTGAGGCCAGCGTGTTGCGGAGAAAGATGTCCGCGTAGCCCGCGAGCGACGCCACGCCTTCCTGGATGCGCGCGCCTCCGGAGTCATTCAGGCCCACGATGGGCGCGCCGGTCTTCATCGCCAGGTCCATAATCTTGCAGACCTTGGCGGCGTTCGCTTCACTGAGCGAGCCTCCGAAAACCGTGAAGTCCTGCGCAAAGGCGTAGGCGGAGCGTCCGTTGATGAGGCCGTGGCCGGTGACCACGCCGTCGCCGGGGATGCGCTGCTCGGCCATGCCGAAGTCCTGGCAGCAATGCTCCACGAGCTTGTCAATCTCCTCGAAGCTCCCCTCATCGAAAAGCAGATCGATCCGCTCGCGCGCCGAGAGCTTCCCCTCGGCGTGCTGGCGCGCCACACGCTCCGCGCCGCCGCCCGCCTGGGCCAGCTCGTGCCGCCGCCGGAGTTCGTCGAGCCTTTCTTGGAGGGTCATAGAAGAAGTCAGAAGTCAGAAACGGAGTAGCCCTCGAAACTCACACGTCCGATCCTGGCTCCTTCTGATTTCTGGTTTCTGATTTCTGATTTTCAGGCCGGCCCCCGACCCCAGACCCCTGATCCCTGCTCGCCAAGCCGCACCATTCTTCGCACGCAATGATGGAATTGGCGGGCGTGGTTGGGTCGTATTTGACGCTCGCCGCTTCGCCCAGCGTCCGGGGCGCGAGTGACGCGACTTCGGGCAAGCTCGAAACATCCTGCGACAGCTCATAGGTCACGCCCGCGACTTCGTACTTGTAGACAAGGAAGCGGCCGCTCGGCGCCGGCGGCTGCGGCTCGACCAGGTCCACAATCTGGCCGGCGGTGATGCGCCCGCGCCGGTGCACGTCCAACCGCCGCAGGCGCTCGATTGCTTCCGGGTCCTTCCGGCGCCACGCCGCCAGACGCGTCAGAAGCGAGGCGCCTCGAAGCGCCCCTACGCCATTCGGCGCCAAGAGCGCCCGCAGGCGCGCTAGGGTGTTCACGGATGCTCCACCAAACTTCCTGGGTCTTCTCCCGATCGTTCCCAAAATCCTTCGGGCCCAGAACTTTCGGCCTGAGACGTTTTCGCGCCGACAACCTTCCCGGCGCACCCACGGATTATATCACTCCAGTTTCACGGCTGGCGCGCGCGACCGAGGAGCGGCGGTGTCCCTAATGGTCTGTCGATCAATCGGTCCCCCTTGGCGACCGATGAGGAGTGACGTAGGGAACCGCCAGCCACCATTTGCGCGTTAGCCGGTTAAACTGATAGCCAACGGTCGCAATAACCGCCTTGATACTTGACAGCCTGCGGCGAGTAGCGTAGCCTAGAGTCGTTCAGGAAGGGGACCAGCCAACAAGCGGTGCGGCTGTCGGGTCAGGCTCGCGTCGCCAATCTCTTTCATGAAAGATTCGGACTTCAGGCGGGGGCGGTCGACTGCCCAGCGCGGAAGTCGCGTCCGCCCACAAAACGACACAGACGAGGAGGAATTCGATGAAAAAGTACGCGATTGCGATGGCGCTGATCACTCTCGTGGCAGGCTTGGCCTTGGACGGGAGCAGAGCTTGGAGTGGAACCAGGCAAGGCTTTGGTTTCAACGCCGAGTTGATAGCCGGGTTTCCGGACGGCCAGGCGGCGGAATTGACCGGCGGCGGCAGTTATGACAAGGTGACCGGATCTGTCAAATCCGGTGGCGGCTTCCGTTGCCTTGCGGACATTACCGCGGGGCCTTTTAGCGGGTGCCTTGCAGGACAAGGAGTGCGTTGGGATACAGCGGCCCTGCTGCCGTCGACCGCCTTTAAGTGCACGGGCGAGGCGGCGGAGGCGGGAAAGACGGCCACCACCAGTGACACGACTGCTGTTCTGCTCGCGGACTTCTACCGGCAAGGAGACGGGATCAACGAATCCTTTACGGCAAAGATGTTCGTCTCAAAGTCCGATCTGGCTCCGGACATTGCGGGCGTGCAGAACGTTTGGATCCAGGGAATTGGTTGCGGGAGCGCCATCACCAACTTCAACTGACAGCGCAGATTCGTCCGCGCCAAGGGGCAGCGCAGAGTTGGCCTTGAACTCTGCGCTGCCAATCTCGGCGAAACGAATCCGGGTCTCGAAGGCAGCCGGATCAGCGCTGCTTCTTGTGTTCGTTCTCCGCCATCCGCGCCTTGACCAGCTTTTTCACAAGAGCGGGCGACAGAGGCTTGTCCACAGGGAAGCGGATGGTACCTTTGGATGTGTGGAAGTCCTTGAGTTCGTTTTTGAACGCCTCCATTACAGACAGACTCATCGGGAACAAACTGCAATGGTTCGAAAACGCGGCGAACCCCAGCAGCGGTCCTTTGTACTTGAACGTGGGAATCCGATAGCTGATGGCCTCCGTGGCTTCTGGTGGCACGGCGGACCGAATCGCCGCGCGAACCCTGTTCAAGGTGGTGCGGGCGGGTTCCGGGACACCTGCGAGGTATTCGTCCACGCCCTTCGGAGCGACGTTGCTTTTCGCGGCCGAACCGCGATCACCGGAATTCGCTTTTTTCATACGGGTAATACCACAAGGCCGTTCCCTTCAGTCGAACAACCTTCACTCTAGCACGCAGCCGTTCGACGCGCAAACGCCAGAGAGTGTCGACGTATGAAACCGCATTGAACTACTGGACCTGGATCTGGACTTCTGCCGAAGGCCGGCTTTCGTTACCGGCGAGGTCGGCGGCCGTCACCTCGTAGCCATAGGCGTGTCCCAGCGCGACCGAGGAATCGTGAAAAATCGGCGTGCTGACCAACGTCCGGCTGACCCGGTGCGGCGGCCCGCCATCGTCGCGCCGGTAGACGTTGTACCCGGCGAGGTCGGGCTCGGTGTTCGCGGTCCAGATCAGCTCGACCTGGCCCACGGTGTAAAGGCCGGTCAAGCCCGCCGGGGGCGCGGGCGGAAAAGTGTCGAGAGGGGTGATTTTGACGGCCTCGGAATCCTCGCTCTCTGCCACCTGGCCGTCGCGCTGGAACACGGCCCGCACTTTATAGAAGTAGGTGTTTTTGAACTGGAAGTCAGGGTCCTGGTAAGCCGCGCTCGCGGTCTCGCCCAATAGCCGGAACGAGTCCGGCTTTCCGGTCTGACTCTTGTAGACGCGGTACCCCGCCAGGTCCGCGGGCGCGCCGCCACTGAGAGTACGACTGGGCGGCTGCCAGCGCAACTCCAAGGCGTGCTCGGTGGGTTGAACGGTGAGACCTTCGACCGGCCCCGAGACGTCCAGAAGCACGGCCTCGACCGTCTTTGAGGCTTCTCCTGTGGTGGGGCGGTGGGGGAAGCCGCGCGTCAGGCCGCGGACGGTGAAGGCAAAGGTCGAGCCGAGCGAGCGGCTGAATTCCGGCTCGGGAAGCAGGCTGGGATAGATAATCTTCTGGCCGCGAGCGAACCGCCCGAGGTCGCTCCCGAGCAGGGTCCTCCAGGGCCGGCCCGCGCCGAGCGCGTCCACCGTCTTCTGGCCGGGTGGCGTTACGGAGCGGAAAATTTCGATTTCGAGCGGCTTCGAAAGCCGCTCGCCGTCGGTCGCGAGGGCGGGCGGCGTAAAGCTGAGCTCGAGCGCGCGGCCGATCTGAGCTACGGCGAGGTCAGTGACGCTTTCCGGCCTTTCGATGCGAGGGGGCCGCGGCGGACCTTGTGACGCGCAGGCGGCGAGAAGCAGAACGCAGCCGGCAGCCATGGTTCTGACCCACGGCGCCCAGGGGGAACGAAATCTCCGATTAAGCTCGAAGGGGTGAGGACTGTGATGCCGCGCCCCGGGGAGCGGGAAGCAACGGGGCGCGCCGGAAGACCGCCAGCCTGCCATTCTGAGCGTCCGAAGGAGACGAAGACAATCCCGCCGCAGGGGTTCAACAGGAGGCGGACCAAGGACAACGGGCTAAGGACAACGCCTCACAAAATGTACCGGCTGAGGTCCTGGTTCTTGACGATATCGGCGAGCTGCTTCTCGACGTAAGCGGCGTCGATGCGCACGGTTTTCTTCTTCAGGTCCGGCCCTTCGAACGAAATCTCGTCCAGCAGTTTCTCGACGATGGTATGCAGGCGCCGGGCGCCGATATTTTCCGTCTGCTCGTTGACCACGGCGGCAAGCCTGGCGATTGCTTCCAGAGCGTCGTCGGTGAAGGAGAGCTTGATGCCCTCGGTCTCGAGCAGCGCCATGTACTGCTTCACCAGCGCGCTCTTGGGCTCCTTCAGGATGCGGATGAAATCCTCGACGCTGAGCGTGTCAAGCTCGACGCGAATGGGGAAACGGCCCTGAAGCTCGGGGATCAGGTCCGAAGGCTTGCTGACGTGAAACGCGCCGGCGGCGATGAACAGAATGTGGTCGGTGCGCACCATGCCGTAGCGCGTGTTGACCGTGGTGCCTTCGACGATGGGCAGGATGTCGCGCTGCACGCCCTCGCGGCTGACGTCGGGGCCGTGGCCGCGCTCCCGGCCCGCAATCTTGTCGATCTCGTCGATGAAGATGATGCCCGACTGCTCCGCGCGCTGCACGGCCGTCCGCGTGACTTGGTCCATGTCGATCAGCCTGTTTTCCTCTTCCTGGCTCAGGTACTCCATCGCCTCCGCCACGCGCATGCGGCGCTTCTTGGTGCGCTGCCCGAAGAGGCCGGGAAGAATGTCCTTGATATTGATGTCCATCTCCTCGATGCCCTGCGAGGAGACGATTTCAAAAGCGGGAAAGCTCCGCTCCCGGACGTCCAGCTCCACCTGGCGCTCGTCCAGCCGGCCCTCGCGCAGTTGGGCGCGCAATTTCTCGCGGGTGCGCTGGAAGTTTTCCGCCCCGGCCGCGGCGCCCTTGTCCTTGTCGTCGCCCGAGGGCTTTTCGTGCCGCGACGGCGGGGGCAGCAGCAAGTCCAGAATGCGCTCCTCGGCGTTCTGCTCGGCCTTTTCCGCCACCTCGTCGATCTTCTCTTCCCGCACCATATCGATCGAGATTTCGACCAGGTCGCGGACCATCGACTCGACGTCCCGCCCCACGTAGCCCACTTCCGTGAAGCGCGAAGCCTCCACCTTAAGGAAAGGCGAATTGGTCAGCCGGGCCAGCCGCCGCGCGATCTCGGTCTTGCCGATGCCGGTCGGCCCGATCATGATGATGTTCTTGGGCAGGATTTCTTCCGCCAGCTCCTCCGACAGCTTCTGGCGCCGCATGCGATTGCGCAGCGCCACCGCCACGCAGCGCTTGGCCTTCGTCTGTCCGACCACGTACTTGTCGAGCTCGGTGACAATCTGGCGCGGCGTCAGCTCATCCAGCGTCGTGGCGCTCTCGATACTTTCAGGCAGATAGAAAACCATGTGGGTTGTCAGTTGTCAGTAGTCAGTTGTCCTTCGTTGCAGTAAGTTATCAGTTTTCAGTTCTCAGTCGTCAGTAAAATCAGGAACGGGGAAAGAGTTTTTAACTGATGACTGAAAACTGATAACTAACTGACAACTGACGACTGACGACTGTTTTCAGAGTTCCTCGATCATGATCTGCTCGTTGGTGTAAATGCAAAGCTGCCCGGCGAGCAGCATGGCCTCCTGGACAATATCCCGCGCGCTCATCTGGGTGTGCTTGACCAGGGCGCGGGCGGCGCCCAGCGCGTAGGGTCCGCCGGAGCCGATCGCCACGATTCCATCGTCGGGCTCGATCACGTCGCCGTTCCCGCTGACCAAGTAAGTCTGCTTGGCGTCGGCCACCAGGAGCAGCGCCTCGAGATGGCGGAGCGCCCGGTCCGTCCGCCAGTCCTTGGCCAACTCCACCACCGCCCGGCTCAGGTTGCCGTGGAACTCTTCGAGCTTCTGCTCGAAGCGCGAGAAGAGCGACAGCGCATCGGCGGTCGAGCCCGCGAACCCGGCCAGCACCTTTTCGCCGTACAGCCGCCGAATCTTCCGCGCTTTGTGCTTGATGACCCCCTCGCCCATGGTCACCTGGCCGTCGCCCGCGATCGCCAAGTGTCCGTCGCGACGCACGGCCAGGATCGTAGTGCTCCGGATCGGCAGCGCCTTGTTCACCAGTCCTCCATCCTACCACTACTCAGCATAAACCTGCGCTCAGATTTCAGCGCCTTTGACAACGCTTGAGTAGCGCGCTGTAGCGGCGCTCTATGAGCGCCGTTCGGCCGCCGCTACGAGAGGCAAGCGGCACTTCCGGGCGCACTTTGTGGATGAGCGCCGTTCGGCGGTCCCTTCCAGGGCAGGCTTCGACCGCCGCTACAGAACAGAGCCTCAAATGGCCCCCTCTCCACTTGCCGCTCGCTGCCGCTCGCCACTTGTCACTTGTCACTTGTCCCTGCTCTTGAGCGCCTCTTGCCATCTCGTCACTTGCCGCTTGCCATTTGACCACTCGCCACTTTGTTTCTATTCACTGACCGACTGCCCG
>QHZK01000152.1 GCA_003224635.1 Acidobacteriota bacterium
CAGCCGCGTGATACCCGACCATTATCCTTACTTCATCACGCATGACTGGGCCGCGCCCTGGCGCACGGCGCGCATTTTCGAGCTGCTCGAAGCGGGCGGCAACTTCACTGTCTCAGACATGCTGCGGATCGATATGGATGTCCACTCGCTCGAAGACGAGGACTTGGCGAGAGAGCTGCTGGAGGCGGGCGCTGCGCGTCCGCCCGCGAGCGCCGAGGCGCAGTCCGCCTTGAGCCTGCTCCACGACTGGGACGGCGAAGCTCGCACGAATTCAGCCGCCACGTTGATCTGCGAGCTCACCCGGCCGGCGCTCCTCGAGCGCCTCCTCCAACCCAAGCTGGGCCGCGACGCCTCGCTCTACCGCTGGCTGCTCAGCACGACGTTCGTCGATAACGCTATCCACAACAACTGGACGCGGTGGCTGCCGCCCGGCGACGCCGACTTCAACACGACCCTGATGAGCAGCCTCGAAGACGGCCTCAAGCAAATTCAGAAACTGGCAGGCAGCAGGGACCCGAATGCCTGGCGCTGGGGCCACACCATTCCCCTGACGTTCCACCACCCGCTCGACGGTATCCCGCTCGGGCGGCGCCTCTTCGACGTGGGCCCGTTCCCGCAGATGGGCATGGGGACGACCATCAAAGCCACCACACCGGGTTCTGGTCCTTCCATGCGCATGGTGGTGGATCTGTCGGACCTCGACCGTTCGGTGAACAATATCACGCTCGGCGAGTCCGGCCAGGCATTCAGCCCTTATTACAGAGACCAGCTCGACGCGTGGTCGAGCGGTCGCAGCTTCCCCATGTTGTTCAGTGATGCGGCCGTCGAGAAAGGCGCGGTTCACAAACTGGTCATCGAGCCAGCACGGTGAATTTTGAATTTTGAATTTTGAATTATGAATGAAGAACTCCTTAGCTTGCTTTGCGACTCTGCGTGAGATGCTTTTTCCCCTTCAAGAATTCCCTCACCCCTTCTTGGTGATGGAACAGGTCAGCGCCGAACGCGAAGGCCCGCGGGCGAGACGCCCGCGCTCCCGCTCGTACGGGTTCCTCCTGGCCGTCGCGCTGTTTGCGGGTGAAGCGCCCGCCGCTCAAAACCCTGCGTCGGCGCCACTCGAGCTCGAGTACCATCTGCGCCTGTTGAGGCCGAGCACGCACCTGGCGGAGGTCGAGATCGTGGCGCGCCGGGTGACCGAGCCCAGCCTCGACTTCGCCCTGCCGGCGTGGTCGCCGGGCCGGTACGCTATCTACGATTTCGCCAAGAACGTTCAGGAGTTCGAGGCGCTGGACGCAGCGGGCCGGCACCTGCCCTGGACGCAGGCGGACAAGCAGACCTGGCGCGTCGAAGCGCGAGACTCGGGAAGCGCGGTGCGGGTGCGCTACAAGGTCTTTGGCAATGATTTGAACGGCACGTTCTCCCAAATCGACCCGACGCACGCCAACGTGAACGGCGCGTCCGTCTACATGTACGTGGCGGGTCACAAGCCGGACCCTGTCACGCTCGCGGTCGAGGCGCCGGCGGACTGGAAGGTGATCAGCGGGTTCTCCCTTTCGACGGAGCAGCGAACGTTTCAGGCGGCGAGCTACGACCGCCTGATCGACACGCCCCTGGAGGTGTGCCCGGACTGCGGCGTCGAGCAGTTCACCGAGCGCGGGAAGACGTTTCGCATTGCCGTTCACAACTACGCCGAAGAAGGGAGCGAAGCTTCCCCGAGTCCCGAGTCCCGAGTCCCAAGCCCCGAGTTCTCGAAGCTGGTCGAAGGCGTCAAGAAAATCGTGGCGTCGGAAATGGCGATGATGCCCGACCCCGATTTCCCGCATTACACTTTCCTGTTTCACTTCGCGCCCGACTTGAGCAGCGGCGGCGACGGGATGGAGCACCTGAATTCCACCCAGATCGTCATCCAGGGAGACCTCGCGGGCGCCGGCCTCTCCGAGGCCCTGGAGGATGCGGCGCACGAATTCTTCCACGTGTGGAACGTCAAACGCCTGCGGCCGGCCGCTCTCGGCCCGTTTAACTATGCGCGCGAGGACTACACGCAGTCGCTCTGGTTTGCGGAAGGCGTCACCAGCTACTACGCCTACGTGAACCTCCTCCGTTCAGGCGCCTGGGACCGGAAGGAGTTTCTGAAGCGCCTGGCTGAGGAGGCCCGAGCGCTCGAGCTCGAACCGGGCCGCGCGCTCGCGTCGGCGGAGAGCTCGAGCTTCCACGCCTGGTTCTACGACAGGTCGCCCCAGATGCAGGAGACCAATTTCGCCAACTCCACCATCTCTTACTACAACAAGGGCGCGCTCTTGGGAATGCTTCTGGACCTCGAAATCCGGTCCCGCACCCGCGGCCAGAAGTCGCTCGACGACGTCCTCCGGCTGATGTACCACGAGTTCTACGATGCGCCCGCCACCAGTTATTACGGCCCGGGGCGCGGCTATGAGGAGAAGGACATCCTGGAGGCGGTCAACGCGGTCGCGGCGAGCGATTTCGGGCCGTTCTTTGAGCGTTACGTTCGAGGGACCGAGCCGCTTCCCTACGCTCAGGCGCTGGCGCTCGCGGGGCTCAAGCTGCGGGTCGCCACCGAAGCAGGCGCGCCGCCGAGCCTTGGCATAACGATTCAACCCACGGACCGAGGCGTGAGGATCACTTCCGTCAGGCCCGGCGGGGCCGCCGACCGCGCCGGCCTCGCCCGCGACGACCTGCTGGTTGCGGTGGACGAGCTGTCTCTGGCCACCGAAGAACTGAGGAACCGTTTGAAAATCTATCCTCCCGGCGCCGATGTCCCGTTCACGGTCGAACGCCACGGACGCCGGACGCGGATCGCCGTCAAACTCGATCCGCCCGCGGCCGACCAGTATTCGATTGAAGAGCTGCCTGGCGCAACAGCCGACCAGGTGAACGTGCGGAATGGGTGGCTGGGTAAGTAGACAGGTCAAAGCGGCGCAGCAAGAGACGGCTTGTAGGAGAAACAATAAGGCTCGAAGCGTCAGGGGAAAAGAGCGAAGCAACGATCTGCGAGCGCCCCTCGGCGGAAATGACGGTGTAAGTCTTCGGCTTACAGAGTTGTTCTTACACGATGGGCCTATCAGGTGACTTGCTGCAGCCGCACCTACAGTTTCTCCGAGTACGGAGACACCTGCAATGTGTCCGCAGCCTGCGGACCGTCCACCAAGGGTACGGTTGGGCGACTCGTGACTCTCAAAAGCGCGGACGGGCGTTCCGGGCGCCTGATGGTCGTTGGGGCCTTTCACGCGAGGGTAGGAACGGTGAGCCCTCAGTTGGGGTCGGCGACTCCGGCCGCATTCTGAACATGGGGAGGGTCTCATGAATGTCCAGAGGTTGGCGCGTGTGTGTGTGCCCGCGTTCCTGATCGTCGCGCATTGCGCAGCGCAGGACATCGTTGAGTTGAAGCCAGCCGCGATCGTGAAGGTTGCGGGTCAAAAGGCGGACGGCATTGTCGAACCCGTTAAGTGCGACTCACGGTCTAACACCTATGCTCAAGCATCGAGAGAGTCCGACGGTCCCGGGCAAACGCCAGTGATAAAGCTCTCTCCCGAAGGGAAGGTAACCGTTTTCCCGATCCCTCGGCGGGAAGGAAAGGCCCTCGGGATACTAGGCTTTGCCCCCACGGTGGACGAGGGCGTCGTGATGCTTACTACGGATTGGGAGGATCACCGCTACGTCGAGACCTACGACGACCGTGGCGAGTTTAAGTCGAGGTTCAGTCTGCCGGCGGAGGTTGACCCGGCGCAGATCGCGGCGGCATCTGACGGAAAGGTGCTTGTTTCTGGCTCCTATTCTAGCCCGGGGCCTGAGGGGGCTGGGGTTGCAAAACCGTTCGTGGGAATCTTCGGGTCCGACGGTCGCCTGGAGCGAGAAGTCGACTTGACTGAGACCCCCCCAAGACGCGTGCGTGGAGGATCAAGCAAGCTGGAGCCGGACGCTTCGCGCGACGTTCGAGAGATTCGGCCTTCCCTGAGCTCCTCGACAATCCAATCTTCCCCGGACGGGAATTTTATTTTCTCGCGCATAAGCAACGGCGGACCCGTCTACATTGTGTCCCCGGCGGGTTTCGAACTCAACAAAGTCGATCTACCGAGCCTCCCTGACAGTCAACTCTTGAGCGTCACGGTCGACGCGAACAGGGTGGCAGCTCTGTACGCCAAGAAGAAGGCCGGCACTACACAAAACGAGATCTCGGATGTCTTCATCCCCTTGCTCGACAGCCAAACGGGAGAGGAAATGATCAGGTTCCATCACTCCTCCCCACAGTTGGGAGCGGGCCTTGCCTGTTACCATGAGGGCGTTTTCAGCTTTCTTTTGACGGGGCAAGGCGACGAGCTCGAGATCGTCCGAGCGAAAGGAGAATAGGTTTCAAACAAGCCCAAGGCCGGGCCCGCACGGCTGGCTTGAAAAAAGGCGCCCCTCCGCTTGGAGATGGCGCCTCGGTCGGTTCTCTTTCCTTGCAGGAGACAGGAGGGGCGATGGATTTGTTCCTCCGCCCCTTGGGTTGGTGTTACTACGGAAGGGGATTACCGGTGCACGTGCTGTCGTAAGCGACGGGGCAAGTGACCGATGCACATGCCAGGTCGGTTGAGCTTGGACACGCGTTCGGTGTTGGCGCTGTGAGTGCCACTCCGAAAGCGCCGTTCGCTCCAGTTACGCGGACCGTGTCTGTGAAAGCGTACCTGCCCAGGGTAGAGTCGATGCTCTGAGGGAAGTAGGTCCCTTTCAAAACCGGGGAGCAGGACGCCGGCGCCACGGACGCGATCGTGGGTAGCGTGGTAGAGTTGGGTGAGCCTGTGTTGTCCGCCAGCGCTATGTTGGTCAGGGGTACTGTTCCATTGTTGCATACCTGGTACGTGTAGAAGACCTCTGCCACGACCTGGGTGCCTTGAATCTGCAGTGTCGCCCCGCCGAAATCCGCATCGCAATGCTTGATCACGCTCAGCGCCTGATTCACCGACGCCTTGCACTCTCCCGTGGCGGGAGGAGTTGGGGATTTCGGGAATATGATGGTCTGCGGTCCCCCTTCGGACGCGGCGGCCTTGATCGTCGCGGTGTTGATCACGTCAAGCGGGTTTGTCACGTTGGAAGCGTTTGCAGCAAACTCAATCGTGAAAGACGCAGATGAGTTTGCAGCGAGGTAATTCGGGGTGGTGGTGGGGCCAACGATACGAGACGTTGTTTGTGAGCCGTCGGGAAGGGTATCGGTCACGTCCACGTCAAAGACCTTTCCCATGCCGGTGTTGACGGCGGCCCCAGTCCAGCTATAGTTAACCGATGACCCGTCGGAGCTCAGCGTGCCACTGCCGTTGCAGGCCATGGTTGCGGTGATCGAGCACAACGGGAAGGAAGCGGGCGCCGAGAAGTCGCTGAGTGTCGAAGTTGGCGAGTTCGATGCGCGAGTCTCCGCCATGAAGGTGGTAAAACAGGGGATGTTGGCGCCAAAGATCGCGTTCAGGTCGAGGCCGCCTTCGAGAAATTCTCCTTGGCCGAAGGTTGTTTGGCCAGTCTTGTTGGTGAAGCCCCAGGGCGAGGTCGTTCCGGCCAGGGGGTTGACAATCGCGCACAAGCTGCTATTGCCCGTCGTCGGGTTGCAGGTCGCGTTGGTGGTTATCGCTGCCTCCGCGGCTACCAGAGCGCTGCCACTCCACTTGAAGACCTGGATCGTGGAGACGGCGCCGCCGGTGGAAAAGTCGGAGACGATCAGAAGGTCTCCGTCCACGTGACGCCCGGAAAAAGTCCCGGCTTTGGTGCAGGCGGGTTGAGGCGTGCGCGGGCCCGTGCAAAGCGATACCGTCGAGTCCTGGAAAAACCAGAATCCGGCGGTGGAATCGCCGCTGTTGTCGAAGCGGTCCATGCCGAAGTAGATGGCGGTGTGGCACGCGTTCCCTGGGGTGCCACAATTAGGCGTGGCTAGAGTGTAGGCCGCCGCGAAAGCGTGGGCGATGTCATCCTTGCCCTGCGGCTTGCCTGCTTTATACTGCCAACTGTTCACATCGTAGATGTCCTTCGAGCTGCCTCCGGTAAAGATGTTATCACTGGTCGAGTTGGTGGTATCGCCGACGATGCCCGTGGTCGCTAACGCATGACTGGTGCCGAGAGTGATGGTCTGCCAGTCTTCCGTGTTCGCACCAAACGCAACCGTGCCAAAGCTGGCGTCCCTCGTGGCGTTTCCTTCGAGCTGGAAGACCAAGCTCGCGTCGTCCACTCCGCCTCCCGGGCTGCTGCTCTGCGCCAGCACCAATCCGGAAATTGCGGTCAAGCCGAAAACCGTACACCAAAACTGAAACAACTTCTTTCCTCTTCTATAATTCATGGTTTTCCCCTTTTGTAAGTTTTTTGTTCTTTCCATGTCATTGCCGTAGGTGAAAAATCCCCTTGGCCGAAAGCGCCGAGTTGGGAACGCTGCCGCCAGCGCGGAGGCACACTTCGCCCCAGGCCAGTCCCCTCACCTTGCGAGGACCGATCACTGCGCTTCGCCAGCGCGAGCCGGCGGCAAGACGTTCCAATCAGGGGGGCTAAAGGATACTAGAGGGCGTTCGGGGGGGCAGCCGACTAATTCCAAAGGGGGGCCGTCGCCTCTACCAGAGGGTTCGGCTCCCACTGAGCATTATCGTAGAGAAGGGTGCAGCTAACAATAGCCCGCCAGTGCCGTGGATATAGCACCAAGGCACCATGCCTGACCCGACGTGGCGCCAAGCCGCTCTGGTGATGAAGGGTAAAGGATGAGGGATAAAGGCTGAATTATGAATTATGAATATTATGAATGCTGAATTATGGTGTCTCGTTCACCATTCACCATTCATCATTCATCCTTTAACCTCTACACTTTGGCCTTTGCCCGCCTCCTCCGCCTGAACGAAACGATGATCGCAACCACCGCACCGAGTAGAACGATCGCCAAAATCACGAGGTCGGCTTCCTTGAACAGGCGGACCAGCCTTCCCCAGTTGCTCCCGAACAGAAATCCCACGTAGCCGATGGTGATAGCCCAAACCACCGCCCCGCTGAAGTTAAAGAGCAGGAAGCGCGGGTAGGGCATAAGGAAGGCGCCCGCGAAAGGTCCGGCGAGCACGCGCAGGCCGGTGATAAAGCGGGCGACAAACACCGCCCAGTGGCCGTGTTTCAAAACGAGCGCCTGAGCGCGGTCGTAGTGACGCGCCGACATCAGGAACCGGCCGCGCAGGCGCCTGACCAACGCCGTCCCGCCGAAATGTCCTATGGCGTAGCCCAGGCTATCGCCAATCGTGGCCCCGGCGATGGCGGTCAGAATGGCGCGGCTCAAGTGGAGCTGTCCGTGGAAGGCCAGGAATCCCGCAAAAAGGAGGACAGTCTCGCCCGGCACGGGCAGGCCGGCGTTCTCAAGCATGATACCGAAGAAAACCACCCAGTAACCGTAGCTTTGAAAGAAGCGCGAGAGCGTCTGGAAGATGGTGTCCGCCACGCGAGCCCCTCTCAAGTCGAAAGTTGACAGTCGAAGGTTGAAAGTTGAAACGACTCTTTGACCGTTCGCCCTCGACTCTCAACTTTCGACTTTCGACTGTCGACTGTCTTAATAACTGTCACGCGCCCCCAGCCATGCTAAACTAGTTAGTTTATGCGCGAGCCTTTTCTCGAAAGGCTGGAAAAGCGGCCCTTGATCTCGGACGGCGCGATGGGGACGATGCTCTACTCGAAGGGCATCCCCTTCAGCCGCTGTTTCGACGAGCTCAACCTGAGCATGCCGCAGCTAGTCAAGGAAGTCCACCTTGGGTACGTCAAGGCCGGGGCGGAAGTCGTCGAGACCAACACCTTCGGCGCCACCTCTTCCCGGCTGAAGAAATTCGAGCTGGGGGAGCAGGTCCGCGAGATCAATCTGGCCGGGGCGCGGCTGGCGCGCGAGGTGGCGGGCGACGACCTCTACGTGGCGGGCTCGGTGGGTCCGCTGGGGATCCCGCTCGAGCCGTTGGGTCCGACGTCGCTTGAGGAAGCGCGCGAAATCTTCCGGCAGCAGATCGCGGCCCTGGTCGAGGGTGGCGTGGACCTGATCGTCATCGAGACCATGGTTGACCTCCAGGAGGCCCGCCAGGCGCTGCTCGCGGCGCGCGACGTGGCGCCATTACCCCTCGTGGTGCAGATGACCATCCAGGACGACGGCAGCACTCCGACCGGCGCCTTGCCCGAGGACTTTACGCGCCAGCTTGACGGTTGGGGCGCGGACGTGATCGGACTTAACTGCAGCGCGGGGCCGGCCGGCATCCTCGAGACCCTCGAGAGGATGGCCAGGGTCACGGCCAAGAAGCTCTCCGCCCAGCCCAACGCCGGACTGCCGAGAACGGTGGACGGGCGCAGCATCTATCTGTGCTCGCCGGAATATATGGCCAGTTACGCGCGGCGCTTCATCGAGGTCGGCGTGCGGCTGGTGGGCGGCTGCTGCGGCACCACGCCCGAGCACATCAAGGCGATCAAGGCGGCAGTGCGCTCGCTTCGGCCGCAGCCGGCGCGCGCCGCGGCCGACGTCCGAAGCCGGCCGGTCGAGGTCATGCAGCCCGTGCCGCTCGAGCGCCGTTCGAGACTCGCCGGGAAGCTGGCGGCCGGGGAATTCCCCGTCTTGGCGGAAATTGTGCCGCCCAAGGGCTGCGACCCCACGCGGGAAGTCGAAGGCGCTTTGTATCTGCGCGACCAGAGCGTAGACGCCGTGAACATTTCGGACGGAGCGGGCTCGACGGCGCGGATGAGCGCGCAGACCCTCGCGGCCATCATCCAGCAGCGCGTCTCGATCGAAGTGCTGCTCCAGTACAGTTGCTTCCACCGCAACGTGCTCGGCATCCAGTCCGACCTGCTGGGCGCCTATGCCCTGGGACTGCGCAACATCCTGGCCGTTACGGGACAACCGCCCGTTCTGGGTACGTATCCCGCGGCCACCGCCGTGCTGGATGTGGATTCCATCGGCCTGGTGAACGTGCTGAATAACCTGAATCGCGGGCTCGACGTGGGCGGCAATCCCATGGGAACACAAACCGGCTTCCTGATCGGCGTCGAAGTCAACCCCTATGCCCTGGACGTCGAGGAGGAGCTCCGCCGCTTCCAGTTCAAAGTTGAAGCCGGGGCCAATTTCGCCGTGACGCAGCCGGTGTTTGACGCGGAACACCTGGCGCGCTTTCTCAAGCGCATCAAATCGGCGGGGATAGCGCGCATCCCCATCCTGGCGGGCGTCTATCCGCTCACCAGCTTTCGTAATGCCGAGTTCCTGAACAACGAAGTACCCGGCGTGTCAGTCCCTCCAGCCGTCATGGAACGCATGCGCAAAGCTGATACGGGCGACCAGGCGCGCGCTGAAGGCGTCAAGGTTGCCCGGGAGCTGCTGGGGGAAATCCGCCACCTTGTGCAGGGGGTACAGATCTCAGCGCCATTCGGGCGCTACGCCATGGCCGTTGAAGTAGCCAGCGTGCTTCGGGAACACGCAGAAGCTGCCAACGATCAGCCGTCGGTGGCTGGCCGAAGAGCTGAAGGCTGAGGTTCAGTTTGCTGAAAGCTGAGACGATGAGCGAACCCTCGAGCTCCGGCAAGGCGGCTTCTTTCGAGAAGAACCTCGAGCGCATGGATGCTATTGTCCATCAGCTCGAGGAGGCCGACCTGCCGCTCGAAAAGGCGCTGCAGCTTTACGAGGAGGGCATGAAACTCTCCCAGGTCTGCCACAAGCAGCTCGAAGAAGCGGAAGGGCGAGTCGAAATTTTGAGAAAGAAGGCTGGCGGTCAGGTCGTCGCGGAACCGTTCGAGCCCGAGAAATCAGTGGCAAGTGACGAGTGACGAGTGACAAGTGACGAGGTTTTGACTTTCGACTTTTGACTCTCTCTGACTGGCGACTGACGAACTGTTGATGCCTTTGCTCGAAACAATCCAGGCGTACCTGGAAGAACAGCGCGCCCGCGTCGAGGAGGAGCTCGAGCGGCTTCTTCCGCCTGCCGGCGAGTATCCACCGTCCATCCACCGCGCCATGCGCTACTCGATTTTTGCCGGTGGCAAGCGGCTCCGCCCCATCCTGTGCCTCGAATCGGGAAAGCTGTTCGGCGGAGATGAAAGGAATCTTCGCCGCCTCGGGTGCGCGCTCGAGATGATTCACACTTATTCGCTCATTCACGACGATCTTCCCGCGCTTGACGACGACGACCTGCGGCGGGGGATGCCCACCTCCCACCGGCAATTCGGCGAGGCCACGGCAATCCTCGCGGGCGACGCGCTCCTGACGCTGGCCTTTGAGACCCTGGCAGCGCCACAATCTTCACAAGACGAGGATCGCCATCCGTCCGACGCGTTGCCCGCCGCGGCCGCCAAGGACTCCGACCGTGGCTCGGGCGCCGAAGATTCCCATCTCCGGGTGATTCATGAACTGGCGCGCGCCATCGGAACGCGCGGCGGAATGGTCGCTGGCCAGGTCGTGGACCTCGAATCGACCGGAAAAGAAACGGATGCCGTCACGCTCCAGTTCATCCATTCCGCCAAGACGGGGGCGTTCATCCGCGCCGCCGTTCGCTCGGGCGCCATCGCGGCGGAGGCTACCGAAGCCGATATCGAGCGCGTGACAGGTTACGGCGAAAAGATCGGGCTGGCGTTTCAGATTGCGGACGACCTGCTCGACGTGCTGGGTTCCCGCCAGGCCCTGGGGAAGGCCGTGGGCAAGGACGGGAATCAGCAGAAGGCCACGTATCCCGCCCTGCACGGCGTCGAGCAATCGCAGAGGATCGCCGCCGGGCTGGTCCGTGAGGCTTGCGAAATTCTCGAGCCCTACGGAAGCCGGGCGCTGAGGCTTCAGGAAATTGCGCACTTCCTGCTCGCGAGGAGGTCCTGATGGATTACAAGTATCTGCTGCACATCGATTCTCCGGCTGACCTCAAGAAGGTGCCGCGCGGCGATCTCCCCATCGTCGCTGAAGAATTGCGAGACTATCTCGTCACCGTGGTCTCCAAGGTGGGGGGCCACTTGGCCTCGAGCTTGGGCGCCGTCGAGTTGACGCTGGCGCTGCATTACACCTTCGACGCGCCGCGCGACAAGATCGTGTGGGACGTAGGCCACCAGGCTTACGGGCACAAGATACTTACCGGGCGGCGCGACCGCTTCCCGACCATCCGGCAATACGGGGGCATCTCCGGCTTTCCGGTGCGCGACGAGAGCCCTTACGACACCTTT
>QHZK01000498.1 GCA_003224635.1 Acidobacteriota bacterium
CCGAGCTCACGCCGGACTCGGAGAAGCCGATACGAACCTGGGCGATGTCGGTTCGCGGCCACCCGAGACTGTTGAACACGACGACGGGAATAGCTTCACCGGCAGCCGCGCCAGAGGCGCTGGTGTCGATTCTCGAGGCAATGGCGCTCAAGTCCGCTTCCACCATTTCATCGCCGAGACTTTTCGCAAACTCGTAACCTCGGATCGTGTCGGCGTAGACCTTATCCACCATCGTGCCTGACGTGAGGTCGTGGGCCTGGTTGAAAAGTACCGGTTCCCACGCGCGCGCAAGGTTCTGGGTATCTGCAGGCGGATTGAGCCAGGCCCGCAGCGCAGACAACTTTTCGGCCGTCGTAAGAATACGCTCGAGCCGGCGCATCCATTGCTTGATCTCCGCGCGGTTGCTGTACGTTCCCTGAAATACCGGGTTCAACTCGCCCCCGATGACCGGGCGCTCCGCGCGTTGGACGACGATCGATTCAAAATCAGTAGGAACTCCGAACCGCAAAAGAAAGGGTTGGTTACGTTCGTGATTGAACTCGTGAACCATGCTGGGCAGGGCCGCTTCCGGGTCGATAACGTCGGCTCCCGCCAAGGCCACCCGATTGGGCCAGCGGGAATAGCGTCCTAATGATTCCCACAACTCCCGGACGCCGGCGCTGAAGTCGAACAAATTCGTGGGCGATGGATACAGCAACCCGTATCCCAGAGGCAACCAGAAAGCAGGAATCTTCGTGCCGTCAATGCCTTCCCACAGAAACTCGGAAGGCGTGTCGTCAACATGAACGCCGCGCTGGAACCAGTACGAGTCATACCCGGCCTGTTTCAAGAGTTGGGGCATTTGCGCATGATGGCCGAAGGTATCGAGGGCCCAACCGACCCTAACGTCCACGCCGAGCTCACGCTTGTAATATCCCTTTCCGTACAAAGCCTGGCGGACCCACGATTCGCCGCTGGGAACGTTGACGTCGAGCATCACGTCGTTTGCCCCGACAATCTCCAGGCGTCCTTCCGACACGAATTTTCGGAACTCCGGCGCTTCCTCCGGATATCGCTCCAGGAACGGCTTCACATAGGCCACTTGATCGAGAACAAACCGATAGTCGGGATGAGTCCTCAGCAAGTTGAGCGCCGTCAAAATATGCGGCAGCCCGATTTCCAAATACTCCTCGCGCGTTTTGAAGACCGCGCCTTCCCAGTGGGTATGAGGAATAATCCAGAGCGTGGGCGGGGAAGAAGCCTCGGGTGTGGTACGCGCTGCCTCGCTCAGCGCGACAGCCGGTTTCGGTTGCCGTGCCGGCTCGCCAGGCTCACTCGCCTGAATCACACTCCAGACTGATAGACCGAACATCAGACAGCAGATGCGGAGTGAATGCCGCAAGGATTCCCCCTGTGCGTCGTTATCGAGCTGCTTAAATTTAGGTGTTCGCAACTTCCGGCGCCCTCTTGATGCGGGGGTCGGAGAACTGGTCCTCGTCGTCGGTGCTCCGGGTCGAAAACTCTGAGACAATCGCGCCTTGCGGGCCGGCCTGAAACCAGTGCGGTGTATCCGGGTGAAGTGTGTACTGCTCGCCGGGGTTCAGGGCCACCTCGTGATGCGATTTGTAGTAAGCCTCAGAGCCGGCGGGCGGACGGCACACAGGATTGGGCGTCGGCGTTCCCGGCACGTAGAGGTAGACCGTCCCCCAGCGGCACCGAAAGGTTTCCTCTTTTCCCAGTTTTGGGCCCACCGTCGGGTGCCAGTGTTCGGGACAGGTCTGATGCGGAAGCATTATGATTTCCTTTGCACAGACCCTTTCGGTGTTCACATACGTCAGGACCTCCAGGCCAGTCTTCGCCAGTTCTCCCAGACCAAAGTCCGCTACCTCGAGGCGTTCACGCTCGGCCGGGGTGATGGTTAACCCAGCCTGCTGCAACATGCGAACGGCTTTCTCAACTGCTGCTCGATACTGTTCCTGAGTGATCATCGCCTCTCCTCTGGGCTGAATCTTACTGATGATCGCAGACTATGGCGGCGACCTCTTCTGTAGCGGCGGTCTGCGACCGCCGTTTTTCGGCGCTCCCTTACAGGGCAGGCATAGAGCGCCGCTACAGCGGGTCATCGTCACTGTATTTTGCAAATCCGCAATAAGCCGGCTACGTTCAGACGGTTCGTGAGTCCGCTTTCGTCAGGGTGGACCCGCGCCCATAGGCTTGGGACGCCTTACCGGCTGAGCCGCAGAGCGTCACGAGTTCCTTCACTTTCTGCTTCACGGCCTCTCGCCCTGCCACGAGGATGTCTTGTTGACCGCCGCCTCCAACGAACGGATGGGGGCTCATGGGGCGCTGATACGCCGCCAGTTTCTGTCGGACCGCCTCGAGATAGACCTGCTTGAGCGCCGTGCCAAAGTTGATTTTGGCTACTCCCCGTTGAACGTAGTCCTGCACCCGCCCCAGGGGAATTCCAGTCCCACCGTGTAATACTAGCGGCACGTTCACGCGATCGCTAATTTTTTGGAGCGTTTCCAGATCAAGGGAAGCTTTGCCTTCCGTCAGAATATGAACGTTGCCCACCGCGACGCTGAGGGCGTCAATTCCGGTCTGCTCCACGAATCGCCGCGCCTGGCTCGGGCTCGTGATCTCAGGGTTTACGTGACCGGCGCCATCCGCGAGCCGCCCAACCGCTGCCTCGACCGCTACTCCCGCCGGGCGCGCAAGCGCAACCACTTGCTTGACCAACGAACAGTAAAGCGATGCCTCGAGACGTTCGTTTTCCACCATCACGGCGTTGAATCCCATCCCTATCGCCCGCTCAATCTGCGCGAAATCGTCGGTTTCGTTCAGCAAAAGCGCCGCTCGGACGCCGGAATCACGCAAGGCCAGTCCCATGCCTGCGTAGTAGGCGATGTCCTCAGGCTTCGATCTCTCCGGTTGAGTCAGAAAGCCGCCATTGAAGCCGGTTATGATCGGCGCGTCGAGTTCTTCGGCTGCCTCCGCCACGGCAACAAAAGACTCCAGGTTCCACGACTCGCAATAACAAACCGCGTAGCCCCCGGCGCGCGCCTCCGCCAGCA
>QHZK01000497.1 GCA_003224635.1 Acidobacteriota bacterium
GCTTCGTTTCATCGACTGGCCTCCGGTCCCAATTTTTTTGCCGTGAGTTCGACGGCGTATTGTCTCACAATGTGGCGGCGGCGCCGGCCAGGAGTTTCTCAGTTTGTCAGTCGGTCAGTTCGTCAGTCGGTTAGTTTGTCAGTTCCTTAATAGCTCCAACGGAGAGAAGAGGAACTGACGAACTGAAGAACTGAAAAACTGAGAAACTATTACAGAGCGACATAAGTTGTAGCGGCGCTCTATGAGCGCCGACCGGCGGTCACAGACCGCCGCTACAGCGGAATGCGACATAACTTACGTCGCTCGGTATAGAAAGAGGCATGCGCAGCGAACCGCAACCCAGCCTGGTGCGCGGTATCGGACGATGGAGCCTGGTGGCCCTGGTCCTTAACTCCATCATCGGCAGCGGCGTCTTCGGCCTTCCCTCCCTGATCGCGGGTCTGGTGGGCGGGGCCGCTCCTCTCGCCTATCTCGCGGCCGCTGCCGGCATGGGCGTGATCATGGCCTGCTTTGCCGAGGTCGCATCCCGATTTCGCGCAGCCGGCGGCCCTTACCTCTATGCGCATGCGGCCTTCGGGCGCTTCGCCGGGATCGAGATCGCCTGGCTGACGTGGCTGGCGCGGCTGACAGCCGCCGCGGGCAACGCCAACCTGTTCGTCATCTACCTCGCCGAATTCTGGCCGCGCGCCAGTAACTTGGCGCCGCGCCTGGTCGTGCTCACCCTTCTCGTGGGTTTTCTCGCCGCCGTCAACTATCGCGGAGTGCGCGCCGGAGCGCATTTGAGCGACTTCTTCGCCGCAGCAAAACTCCTGCCCCTCGCGGCGTTCGTTGCGAAAGGGGTCTTCTTTGTGGACTGGCGCAACCTCGTCGCGAGCTCGCCGGCCGATGGCGGCGCCTGGCTTCAGGCCATCCTGCTCCTGGTCTTTGCCTTTGGCGGATTCGAGGGCGCCTTGATTCCCATGAGCGAGGCTAAGGACCCCCGGCGCGACGCTCCGTTTGCTCTCTTTGTGGCCCTGGCTGCGACGACGCTGGTCTACACGCTGGCACAGGTGGTAGTCAGCGGCGTGCTCGCGGCGCCCGAGCGGTCGGACCGACCGCTGGCCGTCGCAGCGCGGCAGTTCCTGGGTCCACCGGGCGCAGCTCTCATCGCGGCGGGCGCGCTCGTTTCCGTATACGGGCTCTTGAGCTCGATGGCGCTTTACACGCCGAGGTTGACCTTTGCGCTGGCCGAGCGCGGAGACTTCCCGCCTCTCTTCGCGGCAATTCATTCGCGCTACCGCACTCCGCACTTTTCCATACTCATTTATTCGCTGCTGGTCTGGGCGCTCGCCGCCAGCGGATCGTTCCACTGGAATGTTACGCTTTCAGCCGCCGCCCGCCTCTTTACCTATGCCGCCACCTGCGCCGCGCTGGTCAGATTGCGGCGGCAGAAACCCGCAGAAGCGGTGTTCCGCCTGCCGGCGGGCGATCTGTTGGCGCTGCTCGGCATCGCTTTCTCCTTCACGCTGGTGAGCCGCATGGGCCGCGGGGACCTTGCGATCATCGCGGTGACGATCGTCATCGCTCTGGTCAACTGGCTGTGGGCCCGGTCGGGGGTCAGGGGTCAGGGGCCGGGGGTCGGAGGGAAGGAGGAAGGGTAAAGGTGAAGGGTGAAGGTGAAGGTGAAAGGTGAAGAGTGAAGGGTAAATGCTGAATGCCCTTCATCGGCGTCATCTGCGCAATCTGTGGATTCGATACCCGCCATCCGCACATCGAATTCGTGTTAACTTGGACTGGGAAGGTTGAGGCAGGCTGCCCGGTGCGGCATAGGTGTTTTCCCGGACCCCCGCCCCTGATCCCTAACCCCTGATTCTATGCGCTGGTCGTGGAAAATCGGCAGGTTGGCAGGCATCAATGTCCACGTGCACGCCACCTTCCTGCTGCTGATCCTGTTTATTCTCCTCGCCTACTGGACGGAAGGCCACAGTCTGAGCCTTGCTCTCTCAGGGGTCTTCTTTGTTCTGGTGATTTTTGGCTGCATCGTTCTGCACGAGCTGGGACACGCCCTCACTGCCCGCCGGTATGGCATCCAAACCCGCGACATCATCCTGCTCCCGATCGGCGGCGTGGCGCGACTCGAACGCATGCCCGAAGACCCGCGCCAGGAGCTGCGAGTGGCGCTGGCCGGACCCGCTGTCAACCTCGTCATCGCCGGCGTGCTTTTCGCGGTCCTCGCTGTGCTCGGAAGCGCCCCCGGCTGGACGGAAATGGAAGGAGTACGCTGGGTGGGCGGCGGCTTTCTGACCAAGGTGATGGTCGCGAACTTATGGCTGGCGGGGTTCAACGTGCTTCCCGCCTTCCCGATGGACGGAGGGCGCGTGCTGCGCGCGCTGCTCGCCACCCGCATGGAATATACCCGCGCGACGCAGGCCGCCGCCCACGTCGGGCAGGCCATGGCCTTTCTGTTTGGCTTCATCGGTATTCTATCGCACGATCCCTTCCTGCTCTTTATCGCGCTGTTCGTCTGGATGGGAGCTTCCGAGGAAGCGGCGGTGGTGCAGATGCGTACGTCGCTCGGCGGCATCCCGGTGCAGCGCGTCATGCTGACCGATTTTCACACTCTGACGGCGGACGATACTTTGGACCGAGCGGTGAATTATGTGCTCTCGGGCTGGCAACAGGACTTCCCAGTCGTCTTCGGCGACCACGTGCTGGGCATCCTGACCCGAGAAGACCTGCTGCGGACCCTCGCCCAACACGGCGCGACGGTGCCCGTGCGCGAAGCCATGCGGAGGGACGTTCAGTCGCTCGACTCCCACGACATGCTGGAAACAGCCGTGAAAGCGCTGCGCGCCCGCAACTGCCGTTCGCTACCCGTCGAGCACAACGGACGTCTGGTCGGCATGCTCACCCTGGACAACGTGGGAGAATTCATCCTGATCGAGTCAGCCCTGCGCCACGCTCGCAACGCAGCGGGCGTGCCGCTGAAGGTCGGTGACGGCCAAAAGCCGCTGAACGCAGATTCATGAACGCTGAATAATGAATAATGAATAATGAATAATGAATAATGAATAATGAAAGGCACTCATCGTCGTTCATCATTCACCATTCGTCA
>QHZK01000502.1 GCA_003224635.1 Acidobacteriota bacterium
CGAGACCTGGGGATCGGAAATCCTCTGAATCTTCATCAGGTCTTCGAATGTGATCGGGTGTTTGGCCTGCGCGACTGTGGTCAAGGCGAGCAGTACGAGGACGAGTTTGAGCCACCTAAGTCTCTTCATCGAGTTCTCCAAGACGGAGCGGCGATTGATAACCTAGCAGTCAGGGAACGCATGATAGCAGATTCAATTGCGGCAGGTTGGGAAGGCTGAGCTTTGGAGTGTAAAGGTCAAAACCAAGGTTGGCTTTGTTTTCCCTGTAGCGGCGAACTATGTTCGCCGTTCGCGGTTAAAGAGCCGAAGGTTGGCTTTGTTTTCCGGTCACTTTTGAGTTAAGTTACTCGTTGTAAATAAGATGTTGGCTTTGTTCCTCCGAAGAATTACCCCTTTTTCGTATCTCTCTTCGCTTCTCCTCGGCTCGCGACGGCTCCGGACGCTTCTGCGTCCGCATGGCTACACTCGCGGGACTGCGCGCCAGCGCTCGCCCCTCTCCCCTTGCGGGAGAGGGGCCGGGGGTGAGGGGTAGTCCCCGATCCTTGGGTAAGTGCATAATCCCGAATTATTTTTTGGCTTTTGGCGTGCGCCCTCCTTATACTTCTGCGCTATGAGAAGACGGTCTTTCCTGAAGCGAGCCGCCGCAGCCCCCGCGCTCGGTTTGGGAATCGCCCGTAAGACGCCCGGTGCACGAGAGACACCTGCAAGGAGGGGCGCTGCGTCCTTGCCGCGATATCAGCCCGGCCGCATTCCGAACGAATATGATCTCTTTCTTCCCGGCGAGCGCGAGGCGCTGCAGGACTCTCCGCGCGTCGCCTCCTTTGAAGGCAACACGGTGGCCGCGCGCTGGGGCGGGGAAGCGCGAACACTCAAAGCGGGCGAATCAATCGGAGGCTGGCAGTTGGTCGCCGTCCTTCCCTGGCTCAACGGCGTCGCCACCGCGGTGTTTGAAAAGCACGTGACTTATCAGGGCGCTATCGCCTACGTCACGCCAATGGGCGAGATCGCTCACATCCCGAAGCGCATCGGCGATCTCGCGAAAATCCGTCCGCGGCCAACGAGCGCTCCGCACGGGATCAAGCTCGAGCGCCCGGCTCATTACACGCCGGGGCCGGACGTGGCGGGCGATTACATTCTGAATTCTGAAGAAGACCCAAGTTATGAAAACGTTGCCGCGCTCGGAGCGGAGCTGATCGGCTGGACGCTGGTCGCCAATGAAGAAGCCGGACCGGAGAAGTCGCTCTGGCTCGAAGCCGACGGCAAGTCGCGCCAGCTCGTCCCAGACCCGCAGGCGCTGTGGGCGCCGGACCTCACCGGTCGTCTCTTCGACCCGCGACGCTTCTTGCCTTCGGAGTACCTGTACGAGTACGTTCCAGGCTTCAGCAAGCGCACGCTTTTGGGAGGATACTTACCGGCGGCGGACATCGGTGTGTGGAACCCCAGGTTTCAGGTCGGCTACGAGGTGATGGTCATTCTTCCGGCCGGCGCGGAGGCGCACCCGCTCGGACGGGTTCGCGCCATGCTGCCGCTCGGCGCCGAAGGGACACTCATCCCCGCAGGCGATACCAACGCTACCAAGGTGGTGCCGCGCGTGGGGTTCGTCGAGCGCTACTGGAACGGGTCTGCGGAGGACTTCTTCTCGGCTCTTGCCGGCGTCTGGAACAAGTGGCATCATTTTTTCACAGAGAAAATGCGAGTGGAAATCCCCGACGAATGGCTGCTGGACGCGGCGCGCGCAGGCATCGCGCTCACCCGGACGAGCTACCGAGGTCTCGATCCCACCTATCAGATCGGCGAAGGCGCGTACACGAAGATTCCCGAGCGCAGTCACGCCCTGTTTCCCGTGGCGCACTATGAATTCGTCTGGGCGCACCAGCTTTGGAATTTGACCGAGGAGGTCGAGCCCTATTTCCAGCACTACCTGGAACATTACATTCTCCCGGACGGAAACTTTCTCTATAACACGCAGGACCAGGTCGAAGCCCCTCTGAACGCGGGCGTCTTTCTCGAGAACTCGGCGCGCGCCTACGATTACACACGCGACGTCGAGGCGCTGCGCAAGCGCCTGCCTGTCCTCCGGAAGATGATCGAGTTCGTGCTGCGGCGCTACCGCTATTCCAAAGACACTTTCCCTGAAGATGACCCGCGCCACGGGCTGATCTGGGGGTCGCCCGAAGCCGACAACGGCGACCCCAGCAACGACTTCCCTGAGTCGCACCCGTACTACTACCAGAACGCCTCCTGGACGTGGCGGGGCTTCCACGAGCACGCCCGCTCGCTCGAGCGCGCGGGCAGCGACCATCAGGACGCGGAGCTCCGGCGCGAGGCCGAGGCAATCGCGCGCGTCGCCACAGAGATGCGCGCCGACATCGAGCGCAGCCTCAGGAAGACGCTCGACGACCGCAACCCGGCAATGAAACAGGCGGGCATCACTCCATTCACCGCTTTCGACACCCTTCGAAAGCCCGCCGAACTCTCGAGCTATGAGAACCACCGTTACATGATGGACTGGTGGACCAGCGACTGGGGCGACCCGGAGCTTGACGCCGGTCACTTCAAGCATCGCGCCGTCGCGGGCGAGCAGATCATGGGCATGAACATTGACGGTGATTACCCGCGCACCTCGAACTTCATGGAACACGGGACGCTCGCCGGGCGCATCCGCCAGGAGGACTACCGCCCCTTCCTGCTCGCGCTCTATGGGAACCTCTGTTATGCCATGGACTCCAGCAATCGTTACGCACCCGAGGATGCTCTCTTCCCGGGCAACTATCCGGGCGAGGGGAGTCCTTACGCGTGGTCGGCGGTGGTCACGAGTGAGCTGCAACCCGCTCTCGGACTGCGCTGGCTGCTCTGCTACGAGGAGCACAACCGGGCCGTGGTGCACCTGCAGAAGGCGGCGCCCAAGCACTGGTTCGGGGCGGGTGAAAGGATTCGCGTGGAGAACTGTCCGACCCGCTTCGGCCACATCAGTTGGACCACCGAAGCGACTGGCGGGGCAGGGAATCGCCCGCACTGGCGCGTAGAGATCGCGCTGCCGGAATCCTTCGGCGCCGACTTGATCGTTCACATTCACCCGCCGAGCCGCGAAGCCCTGCGGTCGGCGTCGCTCGGCGAGCTTCATGCCGACCGCGTCGTGCTGCCCGCTTCGGTGCTGGCGGGG
>QHZK01000499.1 GCA_003224635.1 Acidobacteriota bacterium
GCGGGTTGTCGCCGCGCTGGTTCCCCTCTCGATGCTGGCGGTGACCCGCTGGATCATCGATGCCATCGTGGCCCACGTGTCGAGCCAGCAGTCCCTGCCGCACAACTTCTGGTGGTGGGTTGCGCTGGAATTCGCTTTGGCGAGTTTGGGCACGATTCTGACCCGTACCGTCGATTACTGCGACAGCCTTCTGGCCGACAAGTTCACCCGCCATATCAGCGTCCGCGTCATGGAGCACGCGTCGCATCTGGACCTCGCCTCCTACGAAGACCCGGCCTTCTACGACAAACTCGAGCGAGCGAGAGTCCAGGCCACGGACCGGCTGGGAATGATTCAGGCGATTGGCCGCGTGATGCAACAGGTGATCACCGCCGGGACGCTGGCCGCCGGCATCTTCGTGTACTCTCCCTGGCTTCTCGTGGTCCTGATTGCGTGTGTCGTGCCCGCCTTCCTGGGTGAGAGTCATTTCGCTTTTCTGGGCTACTCGCAGAACTTCCGCCAGACGCCGCTACGGCGGCAACTCGACTATCTGCGCGTGCTGGGCGCGAGTAAAGAGAGCGCCAAGGAGCTCAAACTTTTCGGGCTGAGCGCATTCCTGACCGGGCGGTACACAGAACTCTCAGACGAGATTTACCGGCAGAACGTGTCGCTCGCCAAGCGGCGCCTGTGGGCGGGGTCTCTGCTCTCCTTGCTCAGCACCGCCGGCTACTACGGAACGTATGCATTCGTCATCTACCAGACCGTCTCCGGCAGGTTGACGGTCGGCACGCTCACCTTCCTCGCGGGCGCGATTGCGGGCGCCAGCAGCAACATCCAGATGATTTTTTCGACCTTCTCGAGCATCGCCGACCAGGCGCTCTTCCTGACCGACTTGCTCGACTTTTTTGCCGTGCGGCCCCGCGTCGGGTCCAAGCCGAACGCCATGCCGGCCCCGCGACCCATCCGGGAGGGATTCGAGTTTCGAAACGTCTCCTTCGCGTATCCTGGCAGTTCCCGGCTGGTGCTCGACAACCTCAACTTTCGACTCGAGCCTGGCGGGCGGATTGCGCTGATTGGCGAGAACGGCCAAGGCAAGACGACCATCGTCAAGCTTCTGACGCGGCTCTACGATCCTACAGAGGGGGCGATTCTGCTCGACGGTCGAGACCTGCGCGAGTACGACCTTGAGGACTTGTCCGGCCAGACCGCCGTCATCTTTCAGGATTTCATGCGGTACGAGATGACGGCCGCCGAGAACATCGCGGTGGGCCAGATCGAGGCACGCGCCAACCGCGCGAGGATCGAGAGCGCGGCGCGGAAGAGCCTTGCCGAAGCAGTCATTCGGACGCTGCCGAGCGGCTATCAGCAGATGCTGGGACGCCGGTTCGAAGGCGGCGTGGACCTTTCCGGCGGCGAGTGGCAGAAGATGGCGCTCGCGCGCGCCTACCTGCGCGACGCTCAATTGTTGATTCTGGACGAGCCTACCGCCTCGCTCGACGCGCGCTCCGAGCACGCCGTCTTCCAGCGCTTTGCCGAGTTGACCGCCGGCAAGATGGCGGTCCTGATTTCGCACCGGTTTTCTACGGTCAGGATGGCCGACCGGATTCTGGTCCTCGAAGACGGCAAGATCGCCGAGCAGGGCAACCACGACGACCTCATCGCCCGCGGCGGACGGTATTCTGAAATGTTCGAGCTGCAGGCCGCCAGCTACCGGTAGAAAAGTTCAGAGTTTCTCAGTTCGTCAGTTTGCAAAACTCCGAACTCTGACAACTGACAACCCGACAACTGCTTCGCAGCGCCGACATGATAGACGACTTCGCTCGCGACATGCGCCATTGCATAGAAGCTCCGGAGGTCCCTGCCTCCGCTCCCGCGGACGGTGAGGAAAAGACCGATCCGTTCCTTTCTCCGGAGGAAGAGGAGAGACTGCGTTCTGAAGCGGCGCGCGAAGCGAGAAAATGGAAGCCCTGCGCCCGGACGAAACGCGGTCGGAACCTCGGGAGAAAGTGGCGCAAGGCGGCCGGGTCGATCGGAGACGTATCGAGCCGGCTTCGGCAACCCGCATCGGAGGGCCGTGGGCAGAGCGATGAAGCACGGTGGTTTCGAGATAACGCCCGGCCGCTCAAGGCAGCCCTCCGGGAAACGCGCGAGTCACCCAAAGCAGTTCGAAATCTTCCACGCATTGAGACGGAGCAAGGGCAGCGAATTGCGCGGGCCTACGCGGCCGCTGCCGGTTTCCTGCGCGCCGCTGGATTTGTGTTCCACGAACACGCCTTCTCGACGTATTTCAGAGCGGTTCAGCAAACTATCGGTTTCTTCGAGGTCGGAGAGCTCTGGGCGCTCAAGCCCATGATGCAGCTCGTCTTGCTGGAAGAGATCGGCGCCGCGAGTTCGGAGTTGCTCAGTTCGGACTCCTTCAGTTCGACTAAGCAACGCCAGGAGGAATCTGCCGCGCGCCTGCCGAAGTTGATCGAGAGCCTCCGCGCCATGGGCTCGGCGGACTGGAAAGAGCTGCTCGAAGAGGTCAGCGAGGTCGAGCGGGTCTTGCGGGAAGATCCAACCTACTCCCGGATGGATTTTGAAAGCCGCAATCTCTATCGAGGCGCCGTCCAGGAGCTGGCCGCCCAGTCGGAGTCGAGCGAGCCTGAAGTTGCGCGGAGAGCGGTCGCTTTAGCGCGCGCCGCCGAGAAGGAGTGGAGTTCGGACTCACAGGTGCGGGAGCGCCGCACCCACATGGGTTACTACCTCCTGGACAAGGGTAAGGAACTCCTGAAGAGGCAAATAGGGTACCGCGCGTCGTCCTTGAAGCAGATTCAGGAAGCGATATTGAGCTGGCCCGAGGTCTTCTACCTGGTGGGAATCGAGCTCCTGACCTTCGCCGTCATTGCTTTTCTCTTGAGTGGAATGGGCGCTCGCGTGCCGTTTGTCGCCGGCGTCATTCTGCTCCTCTTGCTTCCTGCGACGGAGTCCGCCGTGGGCGTGATGAACCAGTTGACGGCGTTTCTCCTGCCGCCTCGAGCGCTTCCGAGGCTCGATTTGTCGAACGGTGTGCCTCCGGGCTTGACCACGATGGTCGTGGTGCCGACGTTGCTGATTAACGAGGAGCACGTCCGCCGACTGGTGAGGGATCTCGAGATACGCTATCTTGCCAACCACGACCCGAACCTCTACTTTGCCCTGTTGAC
>QHZK01000500.1 GCA_003224635.1 Acidobacteriota bacterium
CGGGGCGCGTCTCGCGCACCTGCTTGAGCAGGTCCATGCCCCCCATGACCGGCATGCGCAGATCGGAGACCACCAGCACGGGGTCGAACGAGGAAATCTTTTCCAGGGCCTGCCGACCGTCCGGGGCGCTCTCCGCCTCGTAGCCCCAGGAGCGAATCAACTCGGCCAGCGCGTTGCGCAGGCGCACGTCGTTCTCAACTACGAGCACACGGGTATCGCCCGGCATGTCCACATCTCTCCCCCCTCGAAGAAACTATACTACACGACTTTGGCCCAAGGTTGAACAGCGAGCGATAGCCGAGAAACGATGAATGCGGAATGATGAAGGATGAATTATGAATACTGAATTATGGTTGTTCCTTTTCGTCGTTCATCACTCACCGTTCATCACTCATCATTCATTATTCACCATTCATATAATTCATAATTCATAAAGCGTGCCCATCGGAAACAGGCAGAATGGCCTTTACGGTGGTGCCCGTACTGCCGGAAGCGATTTCGAGCCGTCCGCCGAGTTGCCTCACGCGCTCGCGCATTCCCGCCACTCCAACGCCAAGACCTGCGATGGAGCCGGAAGTATCTAGAATTTCCAAAGGCATTCCCCGGCCTTGGTCCCTCACTTCGAGTGTGACTTCACTGTCTTCGAGGGCAAGGCGGACGCCGGCCGTTGGACTTCCGGAGTGACGGTGGATGTTGGTAAGACCCTCTTGCAGGATGCGGAAGATCGCCGTCTCTACGTCTTGCGGCAAACGAGCGGTCAGGGCGAGCGGTACGTCCAGATCGAGATCGACCCCGCTGCGCTCGGCGAAGCTGGTGGAGTACCCGCGTACCGCTGCCGCGAGGCCAGCTTCCTCGAGTTGCGGCGGGTGCAGGAGTTGCGCGACGGTGCGAATCTCGCGCGAAGCTTCGTCCACCAGGGCTTCGCTCTCGGCAAGCAGGTCAAACGCCCTGCCACCGGGTTCGTCAGCGTGCTGCTTGAGAAGGGCGAGGTTGACCGCCAGAGCGGACAAGGTCTGGGCGGTGCTGTCATGAAGCTCGCGCGCGATTCTCCGGCGCTCCTGGTCCTGGGCGTGCATCAGCCGGGCTGAAAGTTCCCGAAGGGAATTTTCAGAGCGCCGACGCTCCGTGATGTCGCGGGCCATTCCCTGCACGGCGACGGGCCTTCCGTCGCTCACGATGAGCCGAGTGCTGGTCTCGAGCGCCACGCGGCGGCCGTCCTTGGCAACGATGTCCACTTCATCGGTGGTTTGCCCGCTCGTAGCCAATTTGTGACCCAGCATCTCGGCTGTTCGACCCATCTGGTCAGGCGCGATGATGTGGGCAAGGTTCATCCCCAGGGCTTCCGCGCGGCAGTAACCGGTTATGCGTTCGGCCGCCTTGTTCAAGTCGATGATGTTCCCCTGAAGGTCTGCGATATAGATCAGGTCGCTCGCGTTCTCGAACAGCTCACGATACCGCTCCTCGCTTTCCTGCAACGCCTGCTCCGCCCGCTTGCGCTCGGTGATGTCGTGGATGATGGCGAGTCCGCCGATAATCGCGCCCGCTCCCTCGGCGCCGCCGCACGCATCGCGGACGGGGGAGTAGTAGGCTTCGTAGAAGCCCTCGCGGCCCATCTCCAGCACCCGGTAAGGGATATCCTTCGCCACCACGCTCTTACCCGCCAGCGCGTCCAAGAAGAATTTGTCCTCTCCCGTTTCCTTCAGAAACGGAAAGACCTCGAAGGCGCAGCGGCCAATCGTCTTCTCCTTGCCGACTCCGAAGACGCGTTCCATGCCCGGGTTCCAGACGGTGTATCGACACTGGCGGTCAAAGGCAAGTATTCCGTCGACCGTGCTGTTGATGAGGCGCTCGGTGAATTCCTTTTCGCGCCGCAGTAGCTCCTGGGCCCGCTGGCGCTCGGTGCCGTCCTCGATGGTTAAGAGGATCAGTTTGTCGGGTTCAGGGCGGATGAGGCGCGCGCTGAGAAGCAAAGTCCTCGGCCCCGCGCCCGGAAGTTCGCGCGTGACCTCAAAATCTTCGAACCCGGCACCGTTTTCAAGCGTTCCCTCCAGGAGCGAGCGCAATTCGGGGATATTCCACTCGCCGTTCGGGAGGTCGTGGAGGAGCCGGTCCTCCGTTTCCTGGGGCGACGCGAGGAACGTCTTATAGAATGACAGATTTGCAGCCTTGACTCGGAGGTCCCGGTCAAGGACCAGGAGGCTTTCTGGCGCTGTCTCTACGATAGCTCGGGTATACTCGGCAGGTTCTTTGACTCGTTCGGTGGCTTGAGCTCGACTTGCCATGCTGTACCTCACTAGTCGGATTCCTGGGGCGCCGTGGATTTGAAAGAAGCGGAGAGCTTCGGCCGAGGTAGACCGTGAACCAGGGCTCGAAAGATTGGCTTCAGGCTTTCCAGCTTCGTTCAAAAGCCAGTTCATTCAAAATAGAGATGCTCCAAATTCGCTAGAGAGATGCTCCAAATTCACTGCGTTTTTCGAGGGTAAAAAGTGTAACGTAAAAAGCTCGGAAGTCTGATCGGTTGCGCTGGACGAAACTGAACGCCTCCCCCAACTGAAATGGGCGAGAGGTCAGTCACTTGCAGTGGAGCGGCAATCGCGGACAATGGTCCCTGACCCTCATCCGCCCTCGCCATATTGCTTGAGCTTGTTGTGAAGCGTCTTCAAGCTGATGCCGAGCATCTCTGCGGCCCGCGTCTTGTTGTTCTGGGTATCAGCCAGCGTCTCGCGAATGAGGCGGCGTTCCATTTCCGCCACCGTGTAACCTGCGCGCAGCCGGAGGCCGTCATCGGCTGCGGTTGGGGCAGGGTGACCAAACTCCGGCGATAAGTGCTTCTTGGTGAGCACGTCTGTCGAGCACACGACCACGGCGCGCTCCAGCGTGTT
>QHZK01000153.1 GCA_003224635.1 Acidobacteriota bacterium
ATTTTCACCGGTGTAAAGGTATAGCCACCATCCGGGCCGGTCGTGGTGGATATGGAGAAGCTGGTACCTTCGTTGGTCAGCGTCACTTTGGCGCCAGGCACCACGGCGCCGGACGGGTCCTTGACCGTCCCCAGGATCGCTCCGGTGTCGACCTGGGCAAAGGTTGGCCGCGCCAACAACAAGAACATTACCGCCAATGTGAGCGCCTCCGAAAGTCTCACAAACCTGCGTGCTTGCTCCATGACAAGCCTCCTCCGGGCAGTCCCGGCTCGGACTCTTTTCAACGTGGTACAGGGGTGGAATTGCCAGGCGACATCTGACTGGCCGACATTTATAGCCATTACTCGAGTCCCTGTCAATCGCAGGACGAAGCCACCGCGACCAATCAGAACTCCCAACATAAGCACATTAAGGGCCAAGCATTAGCCGTTAGGCGGCGTCGTAACCGCCAGATTGTGAATTGGTTACAGACTTTGGCTGGCTTGGTTGTCGGGCCAATATACAGTTTCCTGTATGTCCGGATGCTGAAAGTGGAATTTGGAAGTTCGTGCTGGTCTCGATGCGCTCAAGAGCATGGAAGTCGACAACCTCACACTCTCGGTGTAGGGCTCGCGGGCGATGCCGCAGTTGAAAACAGCGCCTTCAGGCTTTCGGTGTAGGGCTCGCGAGCGATGCCGCGCTCGGTGATGATGGCGGTAACGTAGCGGTGCGGCGTGACGTCGAACGCAGGATGCCGGACCTGGACGTCCTCCGGCGCGATCGGCACGCCGGCCAGGTGGGTGACTTCGGCCGCAGAGCGCTCCTCGATCGGGATCTCATCCCCCGACCGAATACTCATATCAAGGGTCGAGAGCGGCGCGGCGACGTAGAACGGAATGCCGTTTTCGCGGGCCAGCACCGCGAGCGTGTAGGTCCCGATCTTGTTGGCCACATCGCCGTTCGAGGCGATGCGGTCTGCGCCCACAATGACGGCTTCCACCTGGCCTTGCTTCATGAAGTGCCCGGCCATGCTGTCGGTGATGAGAGTGACGGGGATGCCGTCTCGGGCGAGCTCCCACGCGGTCAGGCGCGCGCCCTGGAGGAACGGCCGCGTTTCATCCGCAAACACGTGGATCTTCTTCCCGGCCTCCACCGCAGCGCGGACCACTCCGAGCGCCGTCCCGTAGCCTCCGGTCGCCAGCGCGCCGGCGTTGCAGTGGGTGAGAATCGTGCCGGAATCCTTGAGCAGCGGCGCGCCGTGCCGCCCGATGGCCTCGTTCACCGCGATGTCCTCAGCGAGTATCCGCTGCGCTTCTTCGACCAGCCGCGCCTTGGCCCGCGCGATCTTCTCTGCTTCCGAAGCGTCAGCGTCCGCTCTCAGGGAGCTTTCAAAGACCTCGCGCATTCGTTTGACCGCCCAGAATAGGTTGACAGCGGTCGGGCGAGTCTTCGAGACCGTTTCGGCGATGATCTCAAACTCGGCCCGCAGCTCGTGCACTGTTCGAGCACTCGAATGCTTCACGCCCAGCGCAACACCCATCGCCGCCGCCACGCCGATCGCCGGCGCGCCGCGAATCACCATGGAGCGGATCGCCTCGGCCACTTCGCCATAATCGCGGCAGGTGCGGTAGACCTCGTCGGCCGGAAGCCTCGTCTGGTCGATCATGCGCACGCCGTTTTCCGTCCATTCGATGGTTCTGAACATCTGCGTTCTGCTGGTCCCTTTCCGAAAATCGGTCGTTGACCTTGTCATACTAAGTCACAATAGCGAAGCGAAGAATCTGGCTTTCAGGGGATCAACTCTCGCGAGATCCTTCGCCGCCTTCGGCTCCTCGGAATGACAAGCTAACTGGAATTATACCCGTTGGAATTATACCAGCACCAGCCAGCGAGCTTGATCGCCCATCGGTGGCAGAGTAAACTTGCCGTTTCAAAACCGAGAGACGATTCGACTCCATCATGGAAATTCTTCAGAAACTACGCGCCCGGGCTCGACAAGATCCTCAGCGCATCGTTCCTCTTTGAAGGCGAAGAGGACAGCTCGCTGATCGCGGCGGAAATCATCGAACGGGAAAAGCTGGCCAAGTTGACGCTGCTGGGGAACGTGGACAAAATCCGGACGCGGCTGAGGACCCTGGGCATCACGCTCGGGAGCTCCGCGCTCCTCGATCCCGCGGGAAGCGGGAAGCTTAAGCCTTACGCGCAACGACTCTACGAGCGCCGCCGCTCGCGGGGAATGACCGAGCCGGAGGCCCTTCAAACGGCGAGGCTGCCGCGTATCTTCGCCGATTTGATGGTTGCAGCGGGCGACGCAGACGGCTCCGTCGGCGGCGCGCTCACGACCACGGCGGATACGGTCCGCGCCGCGCTGTGGACCCTCGGGCTGGCGCCGGGATTCTCTCTTGTTTCGAGCTTCTTTCTGATGGTCTCGCCGCAGAAGAACATTGGCGCGGATGGCGCCTGCCTCTTCGCGGATTGCGCGGTCGTGCCGCAGCCAAGCCCCGCTCAACTGGCGGAGATTGCGCTGGCCACGGCGGAGAACGCGCGCGCGCTTCTCGAAGTCGAACCGCGAGTGGCCATGCTGTCGTTTTCTACCAAGGGGAACGCCGGCCACCCCACGGCGGCGGCGGTCCGGGAAGCCACCAAGACCCTCTGCGCGCGGGCGCCCCACCTGATTGCGGACGGCGAGCTTCAGCTCGATGCCGCCGTGGTCCCTGAGATCGCGGCGCAAAGCTCCGGGGTCGGCGGTGAGCGGGCTTGCCAATGTTTTCATCTTCCCCGAGCTCAACTCCGGCAACATCGCCTACAAACTCGCCGAGCGTTTCGGCGGCTGCACCGCCGTCGGAGCCATCCTGCAGGGCCTCTCGCGACCCGCGAACGACCTCTCGCGAGGCGCGAGCGCCGAGGACATCGCGAACGTGGCCGGATCACGGCAATCCAGGCCGCCAGCCTCAAGGCGCAGGAGGCAATCAGGATGTGATGGGTGGGCGACGGCAACCGGCGTTTCACAACTTGGGGCGGGAAAAATTCCCAGACTTCGGACGGGTCGGACGGGCCGGACGCGAAGGGTCGGCTTTAGGACTGCGCGCGCCCTTGGCGCCGCGAGGCAGACGCTCGAGCTCTTTGGCGCCGATATCCCGCCGGTAATGCATTCCTTCAAAGCGAATCTTGCGCACAGCCGCGTAGGCGCGCTGGATGGCAGTCGGCAGGCTTTCCGCCACGGCGGTGACTCCCAGCACGCGGCCACCGCTCGTGACCAATTGATGGTCGACAAACCTCGTGCCGGCGTGGAAGACCTTGACGCCACCCAGCGCCTCTGCCGCCTCGTAACCCGTGATGGCCTTACCAGTCCCGTATTGGCCCGGATAACCCGCGGAGGCGAGCACGACGCAAACGGCGGGATTGGGGCTCCAGCGCGCTTCGATCACCCCGAGTTGGCTCTGGCGCAGGGCCAGCAAGATCTCAACCAGGTCCGAACGCAAGCGCATCATGAGGGGCTGCGCTTCGGGGTCACCCATGCGAACGTTGTACTCGAGCACCTTCGGTCCGTCGTCCGTCAACATCAATCCGCAATACAAGAAGCCCCGGTACGGAGCGCCCTGGGCGGCCATGCCCTCGAGCGTCGGAGTCACGATGCGGCGCAGGATTTCGCTGCGGCGCCGGGCGTCCAGGATCGAGTCGTCGCTATAGGCGCCCATACCGCCGGTATTCGGGCCCTGGTCGTCGTCAAAGACCGGCTTGTGGTCCCGAGCAGGCGGAAAAGGGAGGATGCTGCGGCCATCCGTGAGCACGATGAACGACGCCTCTTCACCCGTCAGGCATTCCTCAATCACCACGCGGCGTCCGGCGTCCCCGAGCGTTCTCTGGCGCATGAACTGGTCCAGCACTCTGACCGCTTGCTCGCGAGCGCGGGCGATCACGACGCCTTTGCCCGCCGCCAGCCCGTCCGCCTTAATCACCACCGGGAGTGGGAAACGGTCCACAGCTTTTACGGCGTCCTCAAACCCTTCCGCGACGGCGAACCCGGCGGTCGGGATCTGGTGGCGCTGCATGAATTGCTTGGCGAAAATCTTGCTGCCTTCGAGCCGGGCCGCGGCGCGTGTCGGACCGATGATCGCAAGACCTTCCCTTTCAAACTCGTCTACCACACCGGCCACCAGCGGCGCTTCGGGACCGATGGCGGTCAGGTCGGCGTTTAACCGCTGCGCCAGCCCGAGGATTTCCTGCGGCCGCCCTGGGTCAACCGGGAGACACTCCGCCTCCTGAGCGATTCCAGCGTTGCCGGGCGCGCAGTAGATCTCTTTGGTGCGCTGGCTCTCTCGAAGCTTCCAGATGAGGGCGTGCTCCCGCCCGCCGGAGCCGATGACCAGAATCTTCATAAGCCGTGGGCTACACTATCGGCTGTAGATACCATTTGTCAAATTGAAAGTGGCGGCTGAAAATGGTGAGTCGGCTGGCGCAAACCAGGCGGCGTGAAGCGAAGTCTCGTTGATTTTAGCAATCCGCCGCTTTTGACACAGTCAATGTATTCTTCCAGCCACGAGGTCACGATGAGCCATCTTCACACTCACTGTTATCGCCGCCAATTCTTCAAGAGGGGAGCTTCGATCCTCGCGGGCGCCTTCACGGCGGCTTCGGCGGCCGGGGAACCTGCAGACGCAAGGCAGCCAGTGGCCAGCGGCGAAGTGGCCAGGCAACACGAACATCAGGGCAAGGGCGCCGGGGCTCCACCGGCAGCCGTCCCCGCGCCTGCCCGCACCGAACGGCTCCATGCGTTTGATGCCCACCTGCACTGCCCGAGCGAGAGCGGCAACGTCTGGCAGTGGTACCCCGTCACGCGGACGTTCGATGAATTTGTTCGCTACCTTGACCGCACCGGCGTCGAGCGCGGGATCGTCAACTCCGTGCGCTGCCAGATGGCGAAGAGTCCCGCTGAATTCATCGCCGGCAACCGTGAGGTGGCGCGCTACGTGGAAAAATACAAAGGGCGCTTCCTGGGCGCCTGTGTCGTCAACCCGCTCTTCATCGACGAGGCGCTGCGCGAGATCGAGGACTGCCGGAAGCAGTTGGGCTTTGTCTGGGTGGGCGAGCTCTGCAACTACACGGTGCCCTACGAATATACGGTCAAGCAATTCGAGCTGCTGGTCGACCAGACCGTCAAGATGAACATGGTGCTCGACGTCCACACCGAGCTCGAAGAGATGGAATTTATCATTCGGAAGTTCCCGCAGGCGACCATCGTCTTTCCCCACTTTGGCGACGGTCACGAATACGATCACATCTTCAAGCGCCTCGATCTGGTGGCGCGCAACAAGAATTGCTACATCGATACCTCGGGCTACGGCCACGACCGCGTGGGCATGCTTGAGTACGCCGTCAAGACGGTCGGCCCGGACCGCGTGCTGTTTGGCTCCGATTTCTCCATCAATTGCCCCGCCACCGTCATCGCCCGGATCGAAAGCTCGTTCCTGACCGAAGAAGAGAAAAGAAAGGTAATGGCGGAAAACCTGCGAGCGTTGCTGAGGAAGGTCCAGACTTGACGCCGTGGGCGTGCAGCCTGCCGGGAATCTTTGTGTCGCGTTCGGCGCGTAAGGTGGGTTAGTATTCGATGTCTTGGTCGCAAAAGAACAGTCAACAGTCGACAGTCAAAGAGTCGAAAAGAGGGTTTTTCGACTCTTCGACCTTTTGACTCTTCGACTTCTCGACTGCTCCGACGCCAATCAAACAGGAGAAGATGATGCGACACTTGTTCGGGCGACGTCTTGCGTCTCAAAATATGGGTTTCCTAGTCGCGGTGACACTCGCCGCAGCACAGCTCGCCGCGGCATGGGAGCGCGAGCCGCTCTCGGTTTATCACGAACGGCGGGCGCGAGTCGTGAGCGAGACGGGCGACGGGGTGGTCGTGCTGTTCGGCTACAACGACGAGGACGTAGCGGCCAGCGTTACGACCTTCCACCAGAACGAAAATTTCTACTATCTGACGGGCTGGAACGAGCCCACCGCCATGATGCTGCTCGTCCCTAGGGTCGCCAAGGGGCGCGACCAGCCGGTCGAGATGGAAAAGGAAATTCTCTTCATCCCGCCGCACGACTACCGGCAGGAGAAGTGGACCGGACCCAAGCTGGGCGCCGAAGACGCCGACGCTCCGGAGCGCACCGGTTTCCGCGCCGTCAAGAGCACGAGCTTGTTTCACTCCGAGCTGCTCGAGGCCCTGAAGAGCTTCCCCAAGATTTATACCGAGCTCACGCCGCAGCCCGAAAGCGGAGAAGACGCCTTCCAGGCAGAAATGGTTTCGAAGCTGCGGAAACTCGCCCCCCTGGCGCAACTCGCGGACCTGCGCCCGCACCTGACCCGGATGCGCACCGTGAAGTCTCCGAGCGAAATCGCCCTGATCCGCAAAGGAGCTGATGCTTCCGTCGAGGCGCACCTTGCGGCGATGAAGGCCGTGCGGCCGGGCGTGTGGGAATACCAGATCGCGGCCCTCATGAAGTACGAGTACGAGCGGCGCGGATGCGAGTGGCCCTCGTACCCTCCGATCGTGGGCTCGGGCTTCTATTCAACTGTCTTGCACTACGACGCGGACACCCAGCAAATGCAGGACGGCGACGTGGTGGTGATGGACGTGGCGGGATCCTACAGCGGTTACGCCAGCGACATCACCCGCACGCTGCCCGCGAGCGGCCATTTCACGCCCCGTCAGCGCGAGATTTACGAGATCGTGCTTGGCGCTCAAAACGCGGCGCTGACGGCCATCAAGCCCGGTGTGATGATCGGCGGGCGAGGCAAGCTTGCCAGCCTCCAGCAAATCGCTTTCGAATATATCAATACGCACGGCAAGGACCTGCACGGGAAACCACTGGGCCAGTATTTCATCCACGGGCTCGGTCACTCCGTAGGCTTGAACGTCCACGACCCAGCCGAGTACGACCAGCCTCTACAGGCGGGCATGGTCATCACCGACGAACCCGGGATCTACATTCCGGAAGAGAAGCTGGGGGTCCGCATCGAAGACATGGTCCTGGTCACCCAGGACGGCGCCGAGCTGCTTACCCGCCGCCTTCCGCGCACGGTCGAGGAAGTTGAAAAGGCCATGTCCCAAAAACAGTGACAAGTGAAGAGTGACAAGTGACAAGCGACCGCTCTATGTTGTTGTTCTTGTCAGTAACCAGTCTCTGACTTGTGGCTGTCGTGTTGATCGACTAGAATGCGCGCAATGCTCCGGTGCGCGCGGCAAGCGCTGCGAGGCGCAGCCCGGAGGGCTTTTCTGGAGGAGGGTCACATGACAGAAAGTAACGCGGGCGAACGACTTTCCATCGCGCGCCTTATCATGATGCCGGCGCTGATCACGCTGGCCGTCAGCCTTCTGCGATTGATGGGCGAGCTCGAGCATTGGTCCAAAGTCTTGTTCAATCCCACCGCGGGCGGCGGCGCGGCGATCGTGGGCATCACTTGGCTAGCGTTCATCTTCGGGGTCTATTTTGCCCTGAAGCTGGCCGGAGCGGGGCAGGGACCCGCGAGCACCGGCAAGGCCATCGGCTTCGCGGTCCTCGGCTTCCTTCTGGTTTTCGCGGGCGTATTTCTGGCGTTTGGGCCTAAGCCAGCGTTCCCCGGCAAAATGGTTGTAGGCCTGCTCGTGATGGCCGTGGGCGGGGCGGTGCCGTTCATCTCGTGGCCCGTTCTGGCGAAGGCGCTGGCGGCCTATGGATATGCAGCGCGAATCCCGGTGGCCGTCATCATGTTCTTCGCCATCCGAGGCAACTGGGGTACCCACTACGACGTTCTACCTCCGGACTATACGGGTCCGACGAGTTTTTGGGGTGAATACCTCGCCATCGGCCTCCTCCCCCAACTGGTCTTCTGGGTGGCGTTCACGATCACCACGGGTTCGCTCTTTGGGTCCGTCGCAAGTGCGGTGGCGCATCGAGGCAAAGCGGCCGCGCACGCGACATCGTGAGCAACTGTATTCAACAAGGGCAAGTCTAGGCAGTGCTTCCGTGCCGGAAGGCGGACAACCGCGCTGGCGAGTTTTTGTCGCTGCGCGCCGCTTCGAAAAGGAGGGTCCCATGACAGGAACGGGTTCTGGCAATCGGGTCTCTGTAGGACAACTTATTCTCGTCCCGTCCGTGATCACGCTGGTGGTCACCATCCTGCGTCTGTACGGTGAATTGCAAGGCTGGCCCAAGCCGTGGGTGAGCACGGCGGCGGGCGGGGGCGGAGCGGTTTTGGGCATCTCGTGGCTGCCGATTATCTTTGGTCCCTACTTTGCGCTGAAACTGACGGGCTCTGGCGACGCGCCTGCGGGCAACGGCAAAGCCATTGGACTTTCTTTTGCGGGTCTGGCGGTATTGGTCCTGGGCGGCTTCGTCGCCTTCAAGGGCGCATCGAGCGGCACGACGGCCCTGGCTATTCTGGGGTTTCTGGTCATGTTCTTGGCGGGGTTTATTCCGCGCGTAGCCTGGCGGTCGCTAGGGACGACGCTCCTCGTGTACGGCTTTGCGGCTCGCATTCCGGTGCTGATCGTGATGTTCATCGCCATGCGGGCCGGGTGGGCGACGCACTACAGCTTCGTTGACCCGAGGCTCGCGCAGGCTCCGTTCTGGAAACAGTTCGTTGAGGAGGCTTTGCTGCCGCAGATGCTCCTGTGGGTTGGCTTCACCGTTGTGGTGGGCTCGATCTTTGGAACCGTCGTCACCGCAGTGGCCCGCCGGGGCAGGCCGGTAGCGCAGACGGCCGTTTGAATTCCTGCTACACGCGGGGAGACTTACTGTAGCGGCGCTCGAAGCCTGCCCTGTAAAGGGAGCACCGAGGAGCGGGCGGAGGCGCTCGGATTGCCGCTACAGAAGAGTCGATCAATCGCAGAGTGCTCAAGCTTTCCATGGCAGAGGTGAACAGCGGTACTCGAGCCTCGATCAGCGGCCTCATTGTGGGCCCGGCGCTGATCACTCTCGCCGTGACGCTCCTGCGTCTGGTGGGTGAGCTTTTACACTGGCCCAAGACGTGGTTCAACCCGGCGCCCGGCGGCCCCGGGCCCATGCAATTCGTGATGGTGGTCCTGGCGCCCATCTTCGGGGTCTACTTCGCTTTGAGACTGGCGCGGATCGGCGAGGGCCCAGGCAGCGCAACAAGGGCACTCGGTCACGCCTTGCTGGGGGCTGTGCTGCTGGTGCTCGGCTTCTATGTTTCTTTCCTTCTCGGCACCCGCTTCACGGGCAAGCTGGGGCTGGGCTACTTGATGATGGCGGCGGCCGCGGCGCTCCAGTTTCCCGCCTGGTTACGGTTCTCGAAGACGCAGGTGGCCTACGCCCTTTCGGCCCGGATCCCCATCGTCGTCATCATGTTCCTTGCGCTCCGGGGCCACTGGGGCACCCACTTCGACAACGTGCAGGCGCGCTACGCCCAGATGAGCTTCTGGCCGACGTACCTCTATTTCGCACTGTTGCCGCACCTGGTCTTGTGGGTTTCTTACACTGTCGTTTCCGGAGCGGTCGTGGGCACGATTGCCGCCGCCTTCGTCGATCGGGGACCGCCGCAGACAACGTCCTGAAGATTGAAGATCGGTAGCGACGATTGAGGGTTGGAAAATGAGCCTCATTCTCGACATTGCTCGGCGCAAGCCTTCAATCTGAAATCTGCCATGTCAGCAATCTGAGATTTCCAATCTGCAATTATCTGCAATCTTCAATCCCACCCGAGGGCTTCCATGCAGGGGATGAACGCGGAAAGTCAACCCTCGATCTCGCGACTCATCCTCGTCCCCGCCGTCATCACGATGGCCGTAACCATCGTGCGGCTCGCCGGGGAACTCAACCATTGGTCCAGCGCGTGGTTCACGACCGACATGGGGGCCTCAATTCTGGGCATCGTGTGGCTGGCGCCCGTGTTTGGAATTTACTTCGCATTGAGGCTCTCGGCGAGCGGCAGGGGGCCGGCTTCGGTCTGGCGCGCTGCGGCATTTACGGTCCTCGGCGTTGCGATCATCCTGGCAAGAGCTGGTATTGCATCGGTCGTCCACTTCTTCTTCTCTCAGTTCAATCCTACTTTCCATGCCAGGCTCGTGTTCATATGGTCGGTCCTGGCGGCGGCTGCTCTCGCCACGCTTCCCGGCTGGCCCGCTCTGTTCAAGACGCTCCTCGCCTATGGGTATGCCGCCCGCATTCCCGTCGCCATCATCATGTTCTTCGCCTATCGCGGACACTGGGGCACGCACTACGACGCCGTCCCCTCTGACTATCCCGGCATGAGCCTTGCATTGACATGGCTGTGGCTAGGTTTTTTCCCTCAGCTTGTCTTCTGGGTGGGATTCACGGTGGTCTCGGGGATGCTGTTCGGAACGGTCGCCGGAACGCTGACGTGCTTGCTGCGCCGACCGGGGTCGGCAGCAGTGCCTTAGACAATCACTAATTGCGGTGCGGGCTGTACTCCGCACCACGGTCGTCGTCTGGGCTGCCCTTAAAGCGAGTTGGTGCTGACTGATTCAGTCAGCACCAGCGAGTTGCCCGTTTGCGAGGGCGGGCGCAAGCTTCCGCCCTCCAAGGGAACACGCTTAGTTGATTGACGGCAAAGGGTTTACGGCGCCCTACGAAAGTTTTACGGCGGCCAAAAAAATCTCTTGCATTTTTGTGGAGGCCTGTTTATGATTTTCGATTGCCAACGCGAAGGCGAACGGGGGCGATTGGGGGAGAGCGACAGACTAATCTGGATCCCCGTCGTCCCGGTGGCAAGCAGGAGGCCAATGAGGAAGGATCTTCGGGTTCGGATAGGGACGTGAAGCAAGTGGATCGTCGACAGTAAGAACTCCCACGTGTCTCAGTCCCCTCAATCACAAGACAATGGTCGAAGAAATTCCCCGCCGAACGCCCGCGTGTCGCGCGCGGGCAACAGGGTGTTTGATGGTCAAGGGCACGTAAGATAGAGAACCCGAAAGTGAGAACGAGCTCAAGTTCGACCGAAAATCGGAAGCTGAGTTTGGCGCTTAACCCCGAAGTAAGCATCGAACCCAGCGTCCGAACCGAGCACGTGCCAAGGCTCTTCAGGATTGGCGAGAGCCGGTGAGGGTAGTTGGAAGAGGTCGAAGGCGGGAACGCTTGCGACACTCGGAGTTCTTTGACAACTGAATAGTGCGGCGTCTACAAGTGCTCAGTCTGCCCGGCGGATATCCGGGCAGAGAAGCGAAGGCGGGTCTGCGAGACAGTGGCTTTCAGCGTTCAGCCATCAGCTCGGCCAAGAGCCTGAAACCGGGTCTTGAACCGAGTGTTGAGAACTGATAACTGACGGCGAGGTGTGTGTTGAGCAGACTTTATGGTCAAGCTACTAAGGGCTTACGGTGGATGCCTTGGCGCCAGACGGCGATGAAGGACGTGGTTACCTGCGATAAGCCTCGGGGAGAGGGAAGCACTCTTTGATCCGGGGATTTCCGAATGGGGAAACCCACCTCGATAAAATCGGGGTACGGCCCGCTGAATCCATAGGCGGGTGCGAGCCAACTCAGGGAAGTGAACCATCTCAGTACCTGAAGGAAGGCGAGCGAAAGCGGAACAGCCCAAACCCAGCGTTCCTTTGAGATTTCAAATTTGAAATTTGAGATTTCAGAGGAGCGCTGGGGGTTGTAGGGCGCGCGTCGGTTTAGAACCGTAGAGTTACCAATCCGGCGGCTAATCGAACGACTTGGAAAAGTCGGCCACAGAATGTGATAGCCATGTAGGTGAAAGCTGACTGGACTCTAACGCGCGTTCCTGAGTACCGCGGGGCACGAGAAACCCTGCGGGAAGCTACGGGGACCATCCCGTAAGGCTAAATACGTGCTGGCGACCGATAGTGAACTAGTACCGTGAGGGAAAGGTGAAAAGAACCCCTGCGAGGGGAGTTAAAAGTACCTGAAACCGTATGCCTACAAGCAGTCGGAGGGCTGCGCGCGCGGCCGCAAGGCTTCGCGCCGCCTGACGGCGTGCCTATTGCATAATGAGCCGGCTAGTTATTGTCCGTCGCCAGGCTAAGCGACGATCCTTGAGCGATCAGGGGGAGCGAGCCGCAGCGAAAGCGAGTCTGAACAGGGCGTCCAGTGGCGGGCAATAGACGCGAAGCGGGATGATCTACCCTTGGTCAGGGTGAAAGCCACTTAACAGTGGCCGGAGGCCCGAACCGGTGTTGGTTGAAAACAGCTCGGATGAACTGAGGGTAGGGGTGAAAGGCTAATCAAATTCCGTGATAGCTCGTTCTCCTCGAAATAGCTTTAGGGCTAGCCTCGGACGGTAGCCTACGGTGGTAGAGAACTAGATGGACTAGGGTCCGTTCACGGATACCAAATCCAACTAAACTCCGAATGCCGTATCGCTCAGCCCGGGAGTCAGACAGCGGGGGCTAAGCTTCGTTGTCGAGAGGGAAATAGCCCAGACCGTCAGCTAAGGTCCCGAATCGATGGCTAAGTGGGAAAGGAAGTGAAGTCGCTCAGACAGCCAGGAGGTTGGCTTAGAAGCAGCCATCCTTTAAAGAAAGCGTAACAGCTCACTGGTCGAGTGACTTTGCGCCGATAATTCAACGGGGCTCAAGCCATCAACCGAAGCTGCGGACTCTGAAGTTTCAAATCTTCGATTTGAGACTTCGGATTGGTAGAGGAGCGTTGAGTGCAGTTTGAAGCGAGACCGCGAGGGCTCGTCGACCGCACTCAAGTGACCCTGCCGGCATAAGTAGCGATAACGGAGGTGGGAACCCTCCGCGCCGAAAGTCTAAGGTTTCCTGAGAAAGGTTAATCCGCTCAGGGTCAGCCGGTCCCTAAGGCGAGGCCGAAAGGCGTAGCTGATGGACAGCCGGTTAATATTCCGGCGCTGCGGCGGAGACGTTATCACGAGGCGGGGACGCAGAAGGATAGCGGAGACGGCCCTATTGGACATGGGCCTTGCACGCATCGAGGAGGGCCTGGCAGGCAAATCCGCCGGGCCGGTTTAAAGCCGACTCTGAGGCGCGGGCCAACAGGCTGCTGCCTGGTAAAGTCCGTGATTTCACGCTGCCAAGAAAATCCGCTAAGGAGTCTCTGACGCAACCGTACCCCAAACCGACACAGGTAGACGAGGTGAATATCCAAAGGCGCTTGAGAGAACACTCGCTCAGGAACTAGGCAAATTAACTCCGTAACTTCGGAAGAAGGAGTGCCCCGGTAGGGTTTATAGCCCGAGGGGGCCGCAGCGAAACGCGCTCCGCGACTGTTTAACAAAAACACAGGTCTCTGCTAAGTCGAAAACGACGTATAGGGGCTGACGCCTGCCCGGTGCCGGAAGGTTAAAGGGAGAGGTCATGTGGGAGCAATCCCGCGGCAGCTTGTGGGAGCAATCCCGCGGCAGCTTCGAACTGAAGCCCCGGTGAACGGCGGCCGTAACTATAGGCTGGACCGCTGTAGTTCCGAAAACAAATCTGGCTGTTTGCTGGGAAGCCCGGTGTATCTCCCACTACTCGCCGCTAGGCCGATCGGGCCGAACAAGGCGGCAGTGAAAATGTGAGGAGTGCGGGTTATCAGCAGGAAAGACTTAAGCCGTGTTCAATGAGGTTCCGCCGGAGGTGGGCTGGTACCTAGCCGGCTTTGCCGACGGCGAGGGAAGTTTCAACGTGTCGTTTCGGCCTCGAAGCGACTACAAGCTTCCCTGGAAAGTCTCGCTCTGTTTCAACATCTCGCAGCGTGACCCGGTGATTTTGGCGCAGTTCAAACGTCACTTGGCATGCGGCACGATGCGGCAGCGGCGAGACGGAGTTTGGTATTACGAAGTTAACCATCTCCTTCCGATCCTCGAGAACGTTATTCCTTTCTTCGATCGTTTCCATTTCCTTTCTGCGAAGAAGAAACGCGACTTCGCCAAGTTCAAAGAGCTGGCCGAGTTGATGCGTCAGGGTCAACATCTAACCCGGAAGGGTATCGAAGAGGTCCTGCGCATCCGGCAATCGATGAACGACGGCGGGAAACGCAAGTATTCCGACCGGGAGGTCATGGAAAGGCTTGAGAATCCTCAGAGGCCATACGCCAGACCCGGTGATGCGCCGGGATGATATGGTCCGAACTCGATGGCGACATCGAGAGCGCGGCAGAAATGGTCCGCGCCACCGCCGCCAGGCGGTTGTAACACCATTGAACGGTCCTAAGGTTAGGCTCGCTAGCCTTAGTAAAATCTGGCTATATGCTGGAAAATCTGAGTATCCCAGGTTACGTGGAAAAGAGGTGATGATGTTGCACCACCTTTTGTCTGATCCCCGTGCCCCGATGTTCCCCAACTGAAACACCGGTTGGTGGTGAAGGGCACGGGTACTTCGGCAACCACGTGAAAATACCTTGGGTGCA
>QHZK01000501.1 GCA_003224635.1 Acidobacteriota bacterium
ATTCGCCTGGAACAATTTGCGCGAAGCCATCGGAGTCAGCCGGCGCAGCAGAAGCCGCAGGTAGGAAGCGACCGCGCTGGCGCCCGCGAAGAGCGCCAGGACTAGGATCCAGATGAGCAGGAGAGCCATGCGAAGCGAATCAAAGGTCAAAAAGTTCAAGGTTAGTTGTCAGTTAGTTCTCAGTAAAGACAGACTGAAAGCGTCGTGTTTGACTAACTGATAACTGCGAACTGATAACTATAAAACGCCAAAGACCAACGAAGCACAAATCAAAAGGCAATGTCATCTTGTCATAGCGAGATTTCTCCCTGCGCTCGGAATGACACGCTCGAAAGGTTCTTCAGCGGCAGCAGCCTTTCATTTTTTATTTTTGACCTTTGCCTTTTGATTTTTGATCTTCTTTTTCTGCGAAGCCCTTTCGCCCGCGATACCCAAGTGGTCGCGCAGCGAAAGCTCCAGCGCCGTCATCTCCCCGACGTCAGTCTCATGGTCGTACCCCAGCAAGTGCAGGAGACCGTGCACGATCAACCAGCGGATCTCGTTCGCTGTCGAGTTGCCCTCGGCGCGCGCGTTCCGCCGGGCCGTGTGGGCCGATATCACGATATCGCCCAAGAAGCCCGAGAACTCTTGGGGCGCTGGAGCTTGCTTCCGCTCCTTCTTTTCCCGGCGAACAGGCCGCTGGACCGTGACCTTCCGCAGGCCGGTTCCGCCGACATCGAAAGCGGAGGCGAGCCTCCGCAGTCCAAAGCGCTTCACGCTCGTCCGCTCCTCATCGGGAAACGCGAGGACGTCCGTAGCGCGCCGTTTGCCGCGGTAGGTGGCATTCAAGCGTTCAATTTCCCGGTTGCCGACGAAGCACACGTTGAAGTCCCGGCCATCGAGCTCGAGCGCGCCGCGCAGCCTTCGAACAAAGCGTCGTACCCCGGGAAGACTGATCGCCACCTCGCTCTGACGGTTGAGCACCATGTGTGGATTCGTGCAGGACGAGTCCAGTTGCGCCCACCCGGTGAAATTCCACGGGTCCTCCACGGCGCCGGATTTAGCCGCGAGTTTCGAGTTTCGAGTTTCGAGTTTCAGGCCGTGAATCTCGACTCTCGAGTTTCGAATTGTCGTACTCTTCGTAGGCGCGGATGATGCGCTGCACCAGGCTGTGCCGGACCACGTCGCGCTCGGTGAAGTAAACAAAACTGATGCCCTCGACCTTTCCGACCACCTCGATCGCTTCGATCAGACCCGACCGCCGTCCGTTCGGCAGATCAACCTGGGTGATGTCCCCGGTTATGACGGCCTTCGAATTGAACCCGAGCCGCGTGAGGAACATCTTCATCTGCTCGCTGGTGGTGTTCTGGGCCTCATCGAGGATCACGAAGGCGTCATTCAAGGTGCGGCCTCGCATGAAGGCGATAGGCGCGATTTCAATGATGCCCTTCTCCAGATAACGCTCGACCCGATCAGGGTCGAGAACATCGTAGAGTGCGTCATAGAGGGGCCGCAGGTAGGGATTCACCTTTTCCTGCAGCGTTCCGGGCAGAAAGCCGAGCCGCTCGCCGGCCTCGACCGCCGGGCGCGCCAGAATAATCCGGCTCACTTCCTTGGTCTGGAGAGCGTCCACCGCCATCGCTACGGCGAGGTAGGTCTTGCCGGTGCCCGAGGGTCCGATGCCGAAAACCATGTCGTGGCGCTCGATCGCGTCCACGTAGCGATGCTGGTTCAGGCTCTTCGGGGAGACCGTCTTCTTCCCGAACGTTCGCGGTCGCCCCGCTTCGGTCAGACCCTTCAGGGTCGCATTCGGGTCCTCGGTCAAAATGCGGAGGAAGGATTGCACGTCGGCGTGCTCGAAACGAGTGCCGCCCTCGACCAGTTCCGAGTACTCCTCTACCAAGCGCGTGGCCCGCCTGACGTTCGAGTCTGCGCCCTCGATCTCGAGCGCCTCGGCGCTCAAGTGAAGCGAAACGTCAAAGCTTCTTTCGAGCAGCTTCAGGTTCTCGTCAAACTTCCCGAAGAGTTGTTCGACCCCTTTTCCAAGCTGGACACTCGTTTTCATAAAAAGGGTGAAAGCCCGGCGGACCTCCTTGCTACAGGACACGGCGTAAATTGGGACGGAAGCGGGCGAGAGGGACAGGTGTGGAGAGTGCCAGTTGGAACATTAATGTCCTAACCATAGCCCAAGGGCCTTCGCAAGTCAAGGTCCGATCCTTCGACGGGGCTTCGACGCAGGAATTTCGGGTGAAGGGGCAAGGCTGGAAACTCAGCCGGACGTTCTAGAACCGTATGCGGGCAGGGTAAGAAAAGCGCAAAAGTGAATGTGGGTGTGACCCCGAAAGCTGTCGCTAACCTGCAAACTGAAGAATGACCTTTTGAAGTGCTTTGCGTCGAAAGAGGTCAATATCCTCGGGCTGGTTCACAGAACCTCTCTTTATTGTTATACATGGGAAGTTCGAAATGAAGCTCTCTGAACGTTGCCAGTAGCGCCGATTCCAAGCGCTCCCACGTTTTCATTGCCTGAACCCCACGGCACGTCGCGATGTGTACGTTTGTCTCTCTAACGCCGTGTAGTTCCCCGAAGGCTTCGCTCGCTTTATCTACGGCCGAAGTTGCGGGTCTCCTGGCGCCCTTGCCCGTTGTCCCGATATAAATAATGTGAGACCTCTCACCGCTGTTGTACGCGTACGACTTGTTTGCAACGAGGATGTAGACCATCCTTCTCTTCCAGCGCCTGCTCCGATGCACCGTAAGCAGCGGCGTTTTTGAACATCTGATTCTTAGAACACCCATTCCCGACCTCTCGGAAATGGCAGCTATGGTAGCACGGGGAAGCCGAGCTCAGTCCACGGCGCAACCGCGTCGCGGACCTTCCGTCCCGCCTTGTTTTTGCCCGGCAAGCGTGCTATTTTCTTGAGTCAGTCAAGGTTCGAGGCCACACTCCCGCCGGCACCCGAGTGGGTCTGAAGTGCCCGTGAATGGCCCCAG
>QHZK01000506.1 GCA_003224635.1 Acidobacteriota bacterium
AGAGCATTCGGAAGTTTGTCGAGCAGGGCCTCGAGGGCGCGAAGCTTTTCGAGCGTCTGGCCGTCGAGGACATCCAGATGGCCTGCGACCTTTTCCGTCCGACCTACGACCGCACCGAGGGCCGAGACGGTTTTGTGAGCATCGAGGTATCGCCGAAGCTTGCCCACGATACGGCGGGCACGATGGCGGAGGCGCGCCGCTTGTGGCAGTCCGTCGACCGGTCGAACCTGCTGGTGAAGATTCCGGGCACCAAGGAAGGTCTGCCGGCGATCCAGCAGTGCCTCTCAGAAGGCATCAATATCAATATCACGCTCCTCTTCGCGGTCGAGCGCTACATCGAAGTGGCCAACGCCTACGTTGCCGCTCTTGAGAAGCGGGCCGGCGAGGGCAAGCCGATCGATCGGGTGGCTTCGGTGGCGAGCTTTTTCGTCAGCCGCATTGACACCCTTGTAGACCAACAATTGAGCGCCAAACTCGCGAGCGCGAGGACGCCTGCCGAAAGGGACCCGTCGTATTCGGAAAAGATCGAAGGGCTGGCCGGGAAGATCGCGGTTGCCAACGCCAAAGACGCGTACCAGAAGTTCAAGAAGATTTTCTCGACCACGCAGTTTCAGGCGCTTGCCGGAAAGGGCGCGCGAGTGCAGCGCGTGCTGTGGGCTTCGACCAGCGCCAAGAACCCGAAGTACCGCGACGTCCTTTACGTGGAGGAACTCATCGGCAAGGACACGATCAACACCATGCCGCCCGCGACCATCGCAGCCTTTCGCGATCACGGCAAGGTCCGCGCCACGCTGGAAGAGGGAATCGAGGAAGCGAACCGGCAGCTTGCGCAGTTGGGCGAGGTGGGCGTGAGCCTCAAGGAAGTGACGGCGCAGCTCGAACGCGACGGCGTCGATTCTTTCGCCAAAGACTACGACAAGCTGCTTCAGGGCCTGGCTGAGAAGCGCGAAAAGATACTGGCCGGAGCGACAGACCCCATGACGGCTTCGCTTGGCAGGCTGGAAGACCCGGTGAACTCGACGCTCGCGCGGCTCGACAAAGAGAAGTTCTCGCGGCGCCTCTGGGACCGCGACCCGTCGCTGTGGAAAACGGAGCCCGAGCACCAGAAGATTATCAAGAACGCGCTCGGCTGGCTGACGGTTTCGGACTCGATCCTGGAACACGTCGAGCAACTCTCGAGCTTCGTGGACGAGGTCCGGCAGGCGGGTTTCGAGCACGCGGTAGTGCTCGGCATGGGGGGCAGCAGCCTGTGTCCGGACGTCTGCCGCGCCACTTTCGGCGCCGCGCCGGGTTACCTCCAGTTGCACGTTCTCGATTCAACCGTTCCGGAAAGTGTTTCGCGGCTGGAGAAGTCGATCGATCCAGCGCGAACGCTCTTCCTGGTCTCGAGCAAATCGGGCGGCACCACCGAGAGCCTGACCTTCTTCAAATACTTCTACGACCGCGTTCAGAAGCTCAAGGGCGACCGGGCGGGCGAAAATTTTGTCGCCATCACCGATCCCGCGACTTCGCTCGAAAAGCTGGCGGGGGAGTACAAGTTCCGCACGGTGATTCACGGCGAGCCGGACATCGGGGGCCGGTATTCGGCGCTCTCGAATTTCGGCGTTGTTCCTGCCGCGCTCGAGGGCGTCGACGTTCGCGCCTTGCTGGAGAGGGCCGAGCGCATGGTCCACGCCTGCGCCTGCTGCGTGCCCTCGGAGGACAATCCCGGTGTGAAGCTCGGCGTCATCCTGGCGGAGGCGGCGCGCGCCGGGCGGGACAAGGTCACGTTCGTCGCGTCTCCGGAAATCGAGACTTTCGGCGACTGGGCGGAGCAGCTAGTCGCCGAGAGCACCGGGAAGGAAGGCAAGGGTCTCGTGCCAGTCGCCGGCGAGGAGCTGGGAGAGCCTGCGAGCTATGGAAGCGACCGGCTGTTTGTCTACCTGGAGCTCCAGCCGGACGGCGACCACGGCGCGAAGTTCCGCGCGATCGAGTCGAGACTGGGCGCGCTCGAAAGCGCCGGACACCCGGTGGTCAGGATCGAACTGGCGAACAAATTGGACCTTGGCCAGGAATTTTTCCGCTGGGAAGTGGCGACCGCGACCGCGGGCGCGCTGCTCGGCATCAACGCTTTCGACCAACCGAACGTGCAGGAGAGCAAGGACAACACCGACCGGTTGCTGGCGCAGTTCCGCGCCCAGGGCAGGCTTCCGGATGACGCTCCGCTGCTCAAGTTGGACGGGATTCAGCTCTACGGGCAGGGCGGGCATGCGGCGAAGTCGGTTGAGAGTTATCTCGGTGGGTTCCTCGGCCAGGCGCGGCCGGGAGACTACGTGGCCCTCATGCCGTACCTCGACCGGACAGGCGAGAACACTGCGCTCCTTGAGGCCATTCGCGCGGGCCTTCGGGACCATCTGCGGCTGGCGACCACGCTCGGCTACGGACCCCGGTTCCTGCACTCCACGGGTCAGCTCCACAAGGGCGGCCCGAACAACGGCTTGTTCATTCAGATCACGGGTGACGATGCGGGCGACTTGCCGATCCCCGGCGAACCTTACACGTTCTCGGTGTTGAAGCAGGCCCAGGCTCTCGGCGACTTGCAGTCCCTGCGCAGCAAGAACCGACGCGTGGTACGCCTGCATCTTGCGGGAGACGTGCACAGCGGGCTTGACCGGTTGTCGAAGCTCGTGGATGCCGCCCTCGAGCGGACGCAGACGACCGGCGCCGGACGAGGGGTGAAGAAAGCGGAAAGTCTGAAGTCCAAGGTCTGAGACCGCCTGTGGCGGCTCCGTGTCCTCTGCGACCATAAAACCCTCAACACGGAGCGCACGGAGCACTCCGTGACCTCAGTGTTGAAGCTTTGGAGGCGCGGAGGCCGCAGAGAACCCCCCGTTGGTTGGGGCCCCACGGCCGCGCTAAGAGCTTATGAAGCACGCGGTGTCCCCGGAACCAGTGAGTCGACCAGAAGTTCGAGTTTTCCCGAACCTGGAGGAGCTGAGCTGGCACGCTGCATCGCGATTCGAACAGCTCGCCAAGCGGCGCATCGCCGAAGGCCACATTTTTGCGGCTGCCCTGTCCGGCGGCTCTACGCCCAGGCGGCTCTACCAGTTGCTCGCCAGCGTGCCCTTCTCCGACCGCATCCCGTGGCGCTCCGTTCACCTGTTTCAGGTGGATGAGCGATGCGTCCCTCC